>JBAYVX010000070.1:0-8743 GCA_041674365.1 Kiritimatiellales bacterium
ACAATGGTCTCGAGCCGTTCGAGTGACTTTTCGAAATCGACCGTTTTTTCGGCCATAATTATGTCCCCTTCTCTTTAACTTCTGAAACTACCGTTCCCTTGGCAAACCGTGTGCGCATCACTTCGCCTTTTTTGAGTTGAGCGGCATCGCGGACAACGTTTCCGTCCGCCGTTTGTGTCAGACTGTAGCCTCGGTCGAGTACCGCCAGCGGATTCAGTGCGCGTAATTGAAATTCCAACCGCTTCAAATCCTGCTTCTGTTCTGTCACTGCGCTTTGCAGCCGGTGCGACAGAGTGAGGGCGGACTGATCGACCCGTTGTTGCCTCTGCTGTACGCCGCCGCGCAGGGCGTGCACCATCATCTGCCGGAAGCCGGGAATTTTTTCCCGAAGAACCAGCGCGCGGTTTTGCAGCGAGCCGCCAAGCCGTGCAGCGAGGCGGGCAATCTGCGTTTCCAGTTCGGCTTTCACCGGCACCGCCAGCTCGGCGGCGGCCGACGGAGTCGGCGCGCGTACATCAGCGACAAAATCGCTGATGGTGAAATCAATTTCATGACCGACCGCCGAAATCACCGGAATTCGCGAAACGGCAATGGCGCGTGCAACGATCTCTTCGTTAAACGCCCAGAGGTCTTCAATACTTCCGCCGCCGCGCCCGACGATCATCAGGTCAATGTCATCGCGCGTGTTGAGATAATCAATGGCGGCGGCGATTTTTTCCGCTGCGCCTTCGCCCTGGACGGTAACGGGCGCGAGCAGAATTCCAATGTTTGGGAAACGCCTCGTCAGCACGTTGATAATGTCGCGAACCGCCGCGCCCGTAGGGGATGTCACCACGCCGATTTTCTGCGGTAGAAGCGGTAACGGCTTTTTGCGGGATTCATCGAAGAATCCTTCTGCGGCCAGCGTGGCCTTCAGTTTTTCAAACTGTTCCTGAAGCGACCCTTTACCGGCTTCTTCCATCTTTCGGATGATCAGCTGGTAGCTTCCGCGCGGCTCATAAAGGCTGGCCTGCCCGAAAACGCGTACCTTGAGCCCGTCCTTCGGCGCGA
The DNA here is from genome assembly GCA_041674365.1 of Kiritimatiellales bacterium. Classification (GTDB taxonomy): domain Bacteria; phylum Verrucomicrobiota; class Kiritimatiellia; order Kiritimatiellales; family Tichowtungiaceae; genus Tichowtungia. The sequence continues at coordinate 1,051 of JBAYVX010000070.1, forward strand.
AGATGACGGAAGTATTGTTCTGTTTAAACATGGCGCAGGAAACCGCGGCGGCTTCATCCTTGAGCGTGAAATACCAATGGCCGCTTGACTGGCGCGTCATGCGCGAAATCTCGCCTTCGACCCAGACTTCGCCGATGCCGTTCTCAAGCGTAAAGCGCGCCGCGCGGTTGAGTTCGGCAACGCTGTAAATTTTACGATTTTCGTCCATCTGCGGTGGTTATTCGAATTGGGTTTTAAACTCGGCGAACTGCCGGGTGAGCTCCGCCACTTCTGATCGTAATTGTTGAACTTCGGTTTCTAGTGCAGCGATTCGTTCATTCTCGGCGAGAACCTGAAGAACGGCGGCGTCTGGTTTTACGACAACAGGTTCGGCCGAGATTTCCGGTTCTCCGCACAGAAGATGAGCAAAGCGGTTTTCGCGACGGCCGGGTTCGCGGGGAAGTTTGGTTACGAGCGGCGAGTCAGGATAGTTCATGAGGGACTGGAGAATGGCTTCCGTTTGTTCACTGTCGCCCAACGGGTACATGCGTTCACAATGTGTCCGCAGTTCACCGCCGGTCTGCGGTCCGCGCAGGATGAGTTCGCACAGTACCGCTGTCTGTTGGCCGGAAAATTCAAAATGCTGAACCAGATTATGGCTGTATTTTGCCACCCGGGCGCCCGCCTCCGCCGTTTCCCATGCCAGATGTTTGTCGCGCAAGGTCAGAATGGCGCGTGCGACATCTTTTTCATCCAGTGTCAGAACGGGATTCCGGTTACTCTTCTGGTTACAGGCCGCAGTCAGCGAGGCAAGGGTCAGCGGATAGTAAACGGGTGTGGTGATCTGTTTTTCGACCAGTGCTCCAAGTACGCGGGCTTCAACTTCATTAAGGAGAGTTCCCATTTTCAGTTCCGTTCTCTGATTCGTTCAATGTTCCGTGCTTTGCCGGTTTTAATATCGATATCCAGAATAACGCCTTCGAGCGCCGGATCGCCGTTTGCGGTATCGAACTTCTGCGGCATCCCGGTGATGAAACGTTGAATGACCGGTTCCACTTCGCGGCCGATCACCGAATCTTTCGGGCCGGTCATACCGATATCCGTTATGTAGGCTGTGCCGTTCGGCAGAATCGCTTCGTCCGAGGTCTGGACGTGAGTATGAGTTCCAAGAACAGCCGTGACACGTCCGTCGAGATAACGGCCCAGCGCAATCTTCTCCGATGTCGCTTCGGCATGGAAATCGACCAGAATGGTCTTCGCCTGTGTCATGCTGATCAGCCGGTCGGCGGCCCGGAACGGGCAGTCGGACGGATTCAGGAAAACCCGCCCGATCAATGAAATAATGCAAATCGGGCCTTCGTCTGTTTCAATCGTTGTCATACCGCGTCCCGAGGCGGCGGGCGGGAAGTTGGCCGGGCGGATCAGGCGCGGCTCGGTGTCGAGCAGGGGAATCAGCGTTTTATCGTCCCAGGCGTGGTCGCCGAGCGTCAGCGCGGCGGCTCCGGCGGCAAAAAGGGCGTCGACGATTTCCGGCGACGGCCCGCGCCCGCCCGCGGCATTTTCGGCGTTGGCGATGATTAGATCAATCAGACCGTCATTGCGCAGCCGTTGCGTGACTCGCTGGAAAACCTGCCTGCCCGCACTGCCGACCATATCGCCTGTAAAAAGAATCTTCATGGGGAGAATTTAACCGCTAATGCACGCGAATGCACGCGAATGGCTTGGAATTTTCCAATGTTCGGAAAAATCTGTGCCCCAACGCAGTTGGTTTTCCAAAGATTGGAACCCCGTCAACAATCTGCTCGCCAAGACCGGGCAGATTGACGAAGGTCTTTGCCATGAGCTTTCCAAAAACATTCTACCGCTGGCGCCCGCATCCGTGGCATGGGCTTGAGATCGGTGAACAGGCTCCCGATGTCGTCAATGCCTACATCGAAATGACCCCGTTTGACTCGGTAAAGTACGAGGTGGATAAAACCACCGGGTACCTGCTGGTCGACCGTCCTCAGTTGACCTCATCCATGCCGCCAACCCTCTACGGCTTTATTCCCAAAACCTATTGCGGTGCACGGGTTCAAAAACTGTCACCCACTTCGGAGCGCGGCGACGGCGATCCGCTGGATATCTGCGTTATCACTGAACGCCCGATTAATCGCGGTGAAGTCATTCTGCACGCCCGCGTCATCGGCGGCGTTCAGATGGTCGATCACGGCGAGGCCGACGATAAAATCATCGCTGTGCTGCACGAAGACCGCTTCTGGTCACACGTCAACAGCGTTGATCAGGTCCGGCAGGTTCTTCTCGACCGGTTGCGCCATTATTTCGAAACCTACAAACGCCCCGCTGGCGGCGAGGCCGATGTGCAGGTCATCGAAATCTACAGTGCGGAACACGCCAAAAAAGTGATCAAGGCCGCGCAGGCCGACTACGACGAAACCTACGGTAGCTGATTGGTATGGACGCCCGGCTGACTAAACTCGAAATGCTCTTTTCGGAGCAGGGTAAAATGCTGGAGGATCTCAGCGCGGAAATGTATCAGCAGCAACTTGAAATCAAGCGGCTGACCGCCCGGGTCGCATTGCTTGAAGAAAAGCTCGCCGCTGCTTCTGAGCCGAACACCATCCGAGGCTCCGAACGCCCTCCGCACTATTGAGTTTTCCAAACATTGGAAACTTTTTTTCCAATGTTTGGAAACTCATACCTTTTTTTGCGTCGCGCGCTGTCCATGAATAATGCCGAGGACGATCAAGACCATCCCGCCGAGCGTCAGCAGATCCGGATGCTCGCCGGGAATCAACAGCCAGCTCAGCGCGGCTCCGACCAGCGGGATCAGAAATTTCCAGATGTTGAGCTGCGAGACTTTTACGCGGCTGAGCAGATGAAACCAGATGCCGAAGGCAGCGGCGGAGACAAAGGCGAGCCAGAGGAGCGCGCCGTAGAAGCGGGGAGGCTGGTTCAACGCCGGTACACCTTCGAAGAAAAGGGCGCAGAGCATCAGGACGGTTCCGCCCAGCATCATTTGGATGCTGTTGAGTTCCCATGCAGAGAGCGAACCGCGTTTTTTGGCGACGACGATGTTTCCTGCTACCGAGACGATCGAGCTGCCCAGCAGAATCAGGATGCCGCAGAATTCGCGGAGTCCGAGCGGCTCCCATGGTTTGGCTGCAAGGCTGACCACGACGATGCCGGAAAAGCCGAACAGAAGACTCTGGATCGTGCGGCGTGTCAGCCGGTCGTTATGCATCGTGAAATGTGCGGTAACGGCGGCGATGAGCGGGCCGGTACCGATAACGATGGCGGCTTGCGCTCCGCGTACCATGTTCAGTGCAATGAAGAATCCGGCATAGAGCAGAATGGTCTGAAACAGGCTGACGAGCAGGACGGTGCGGAATTCCGTGCGCAGTAAACGGAACGGGCTGAGCGGCGTTTTGCAGAACGGGATTTGGATCAGCCCAGCGATCAAAAAGCGTAATCCGGCGACGGTTAACGGCGGCTGGTATTCGAGGGTGATTTTGACGAATGCAAACGGCGTGGCCCAGAGCAGGCAGCAGAAGATCGCCAGCAGGTTGTTTCGGATGGAAGGTTTTAGGTGCATTTTTGAACCACTAAACTTTACTGATTTCCACTAATCCAATCAGACCCTGAATTAGTGCCGATTAGTGCAAATTAGTGGTTAACTCTCCTTTTTGATGAATGAGCAGCGTCCCGGTGTTTTGTGGGCGAAGATGAGTTCGAAATCACTGGTCTCATCCTTGGCTGGAACGAATGTTTCGGTTTCTTCAAAGCGGTTGTCGTTTTTCAGCAGTTTATAGATTTGCTCAAAGTAGGGCAGGTGGTCGGTTGATGCGTGAATTTTCCCGCCGGGCTTAAGCGTGCGGGCGATGGCCTCCATGAACGGTTCGTTGAAGAGGCGGTTGTGGTGGTGTTTTCCCTTCGGCCACGGATCCGGATAGAAAACGTAATAGGTGTCCACGCTTTGCGGCGGGACGAGAAAGGTGACCGTATAGTAACCATCGGCGCGCAGAACACGGACGTTGAACAGTTCCTGCCGTACCAGTTTTTTGTCGATCTTCCGGATTCGGTTAAGCAGGCGGTCGATTCCCAGAAAGTTGGTTTCCGGAAACTTACGGGCGCGCGCCAGCAGAAAGCGTCCTTTGCCGCAGCCGAGGTCGATTTCAAACGGACGTTCCGGATGTTCAAAACTGTTTCTGAAATCAATCGGATCGAGCCACTGTTCCGGGTAAATGCGCAACGAGTCTGGTGACGAAATGCTCATGGGTGTTTTAGGTGTTTGTCTGGCACAAATAACTTTAAATTCGAAGCACGAAACTCGAAATCCGAAACAAGTTCAAAAATCTAAAAATCGAAATGAAGCAGGGTTTTTGAGTCATTGAAAATTATAATTTCTGATTTGTTTCGTGCTTCGTTATTCGGGTTTCGAACTTCCATTCGACTAGAAGGGGATGAAGTTGGTACGCGGCGTGATCTTGGCGACGACTGCGGCCAGCAGCTTAGAAACGGCTTCGAGATCCTTGAGGCTCAGCAGTTCGCACGGGCTGTGCATGTAGCGCAGCGGAATGCTGATCAGCGCGGTGGCGACGCCCGCGCGGTTAAGCTGGATGGCGTTGGCGTCGGTTCCGGTGCCGCGCGCTTCGGCGACGATCTGCACCGGAATTTTTTCTTCTTTCGCGGTTTTGATGATCAGTTCGAACAGTTTCGGGTTGATGTTTGGGCCGCGGGTGACAACCGGGCCGCCGTCGAGCTCCACTTTACCCTCCTGATTCACAACACTTCCAATATTTGGATGGTCGGTTGCAAACGTGACATCCACCGCGATGCCGACATCCGGCTCAATGCCGAACGCGGCGGTACGCGCGCCGCGCAGGCCGATTTCTTCCTGTACGGTTGCCACGGCATGCACTTCGCACTGCGTTTCCATTTTGGCGAGCAGGCGGGCGGCTTCCAGAATAGCGAACGCCCCGGCGCGGTCATCGAAGGCGCGGCCGACCGCGCGGCCGTTTTGCAGTTCTTCAAATCCGTACTGAATCACCAGCGGGTCGCCGATGCTGACCAGCTTTTCCGCCTCTTTTTTGCTCTTCACACCGATATCAACCCAGAGGTCTTTGATTTCGGAAACCTTCTTGCGCTGCTCCGCTTCCTGCAGATGGATGGCAATCTTACCGACTGCGCCGCGGACGATTTTTCCGCTGTTGCCGATAATATCGACCCGCTGGCCCTGCGCAATCTGCGGATCCCAGCCGCCGACCGGCGCGATCCAAAGGAAACCTTTGTCGTCGATATAGGAAATCAGGAAGCCGATTTCGTCGTAGTGGCCGGCCAGCATCACCTTCACTTTGCCGCCTTTATTAATCACCACGTGTGAGTTGCCATGGACGTCGGTTTCTACCTGATCGGCGAACGTTTTGGCGTAGTCCTTCCAGACCGCCGCCGCGCAGTTTTCGTAGCCGGACGGGCTGATGGCGTTGACCATATCGGTGAGAAATTGCTTCGATGTTTTATTCATAGGGTTCCTTTTTGTTGAGTCGCCCATTTTTCCAAGGTTTGGAAGAATAGCAACGGAAATTTCCAAGGTTTGGACCTGAGACGGAGTCGAAAGTGCTTTTTGTATCTCCAAAAAGAAGCGAAGCGACCAAAACGGGTACTTGCCCCGCTTCGGCGGCCTGTCTATAGTTTGGCCTCATTTGGAGAAAAGCATGGCCGACGCAAAACATATGGACGTTTCCTACATCGCGCATCTGGCGCGCATCCACATCACGGAAGAGGAAACCAGACTGTTTCAGGGACAGCTCGATCAGGTTCTTACCTACGTCGAGCAGCTCGGGGAACTCGACGTCTCGAACGTTGAGCCGACCGCCCACGCCATGGCGCTGGTCAACGTGCTCCGCGACGACACGCCGCGCGCCTCGCTCGACCATGATGCCGTTATCGCCAATGCTCCCGCCGCCCGCGACGGACAAATCCTCGTCCCGAAAATAATGGAGTAATCTAACCGCGAATTAACGCTAATGGCCGCTAATGAAGAAATAAGAGAGAACCCTGATTCGCGTTTATTCGCGTCCATTCGCGGTTAAAAACAGTGGATAAAACATGCTGAATACTAAAACAATTTCCGAGCTGTCCGGTCTGCTGGAGCAGGGGAAGTGCACCTCCGTCGAGATCGTCAACGATGTGCTGGCCGCGATTGACGGGCGCGACGGACAGATCAATGCCTACCTGACCATCGATCGCGAAGCCGCGCTGGCGCAGGCCGAAGCCGCCGATGCCGCGCGCGCCGCCGGCAAGACCGGACCACTGCTCGGCATCCCGCTGGCGATCAAAGACCTGTTGAATGTGAAGGGTCAGCCCTGCACCTGCTCATCGAAAATTCTCGAAGGCTATACCGCGCCGTACGATGCCACCGCCATCGCGAAACTGCGCGAAGCGGGCGCCGTGTTCCTTGGACGCGTCAACATGGATGAGTTTGCGATGGGTTCGAGCACCGAAAGCTCCGCCTTCAAAAAAACGCGTAATCCGTGGAATATCGACTGCGTACCCGGCGGCTCATCCGGTGGATCGGCCGCCAGCGTCGCCGCCGACGAAGCGGTCGCCGCGCTCGGCTCTGACACCGGCGGCTCGATCCGCCAGCCCGCCGCCTTCTGCGGCTGTGTTGGCCTCAAGCCGACCTACGGCATGATTTCGCGCTACGGCCTGACCGCTTTTGCCTCGTCGCTTGACCAGATCGGCCCGATCACCAAGACGGTCAAGGATTCCGCCATTCTGCTCGACGCCATGGCCGGTAAAGATGAGATGGACTCCACTTCGGTCGAAATGGATTTTCCAATGTTTGGAAAAATGCTCGGAGACGATCACAGCCTGAAGGGCATGAAGCTCGGTCTGCCGAAAGAATATTTTGTCGAAGGCATGGATCCCGAAGTCGAGAAGGCCGTGCGCGATGCGGTCGAGCATTGCAAGAGCCTTGGCGCGGAGATTGTCAAAGTCAGCCTGCCGCACTCAAAATATGCGATCGCGGTCTATTACATCATCGCTACCGCCGAAGCCTCCGCCAATCTGGCTCGCTTTGACGGTATCCGCTACGGACTGCGCAAGGACGGCGCAGATCCGATTGAACTCTACGGAAAAACCCGCGCCGCCGGTTTCGGTTCCGAAGTGAAACGTCGCATCATTCTCGGCACCTACGTTCTCTCGAGCGGCTACTACGACGCCTATTATCTGCGCGCCCAGAAAGTCCGTACGCTCATCCGCAACGACTTTGTTGAAGCGTTCAGGCAATGCGATGCCATTCTCGCACCGGTCACGCCGACGCCCGCCTACAAGATCGGCGAGAAAACCAACGATCCACTCAAGATGTACCTCGACGATATCCTCACCACACCGGTCAACCTCGCGGGCATCTGCGGAATGAGCATTCCGTGCGGATTTTCCTCAACCGGTCTGCCGATCGGACTTCAGATTCTCGGCGATTCGTTCAAAGAAGCCAATATCCTCAAAGTCGGCCACGCCTACGAACAGACCACCGAATGGCACCGAAAAAAACCTAAACTCTAAATTCGAATATCGAAGCACGAAACAAAGGTAGAAAATTAGAAATTAGAAGATTTGAATTTGTTTCGAATTTCGAGATTCGAGCTTCGGATTTAATGATGTTGCATCAGATGTTTTGAAAAAGAAGAGATTGTGATTATGAGCAGTTACG
>JBAYVX010000071.1:0-8621 GCA_041674365.1 Kiritimatiellales bacterium
CGCTCCAATGCCCTGCTCCTGATGGGCCGCAAGTCGGATGTCGAAGCCCTCAAGCAGGTCATCGCCAACCTCGACGTCATGCTCGAACAGGTCATGATCGAAGCCGTCATCCTCAGCGTCGGTCTCGGTGATAGCATCCAAACCGGAGTCCAGTGGGTTTATCAGAATGTTCCTGCAGATGGGACGTTGACATACACGAAGGACTTACGCCCTGTTTACTCGCAAACTGAAGGTGGCACTGTTATTACATCTTCATGGCAAGAGGTTAATGTACCAAGTTATCCGAATTTGAATCTCAGTCGTGCTGGATGGGATGCTGCAAATCTTGCATCAAATATGGTTGGTGGCGCACTGAGTTATTATGGTGCATTCCCGAATCTCAATGTAAGCGCCCTCATTAGCGCCGCTAAGAAAGATAGCAATGCGCGTATTCTCTCCACGCCGGTCGTAATGACAACCGACAACACTGAAGCAACCATTACCGTCGGTGAAGAGCGTCCGGTGGTTTCTTCGTCGATCAACAGCAGCAGTGACAGTTACAGCGCCCGCGCCACCTACGAATACCGCAACATCGGCATCACCCTGACTGTCACCCCGAACATCAATCCGAAAGGGTTTGTCGTGATGGAAATCAAGCAGACGGCGGATGACGTCGGCGGTGAAGTCACCATCGATGGCAATCAGGTGCCGGTCATTTCAAAACGCGAAATCAGCGCCACCGTCGCGGTGCAGGATCGTTCCACCATTGTGCTGGGCGGACTGGTTCGCAAAGCCAAATCCGAGAGTGCCAGCAAAATCCCGCTTCTGGGTGACATTCCTCTGATCGGCTGGCTTTTCAGCACCCACAATAACTCCGACGACCGCAGCGAACTGGTCGTTCTGCTGACGCCTTATGTACTGACCAATCCCGAGCAGGCTCAGGCAGAAGCACAACGCCGCTTTAATGCGTCTGATTCCAAAAACACCGAGTGGCCTCGCGGCTGGTCGCAAAGTCCGCTCGCCAACGACGAGCCGGAAAAAGACGAGTGGAAGAAAAACGACCGGAAGAATAAAAAGGGTAAAGACAAGGCGGAAGAACCGGCTTCTAACGAGGATTCTCCTGCCACCGCTGAATAAAAAATTCCAAAGGTTGGAAGATTTTATTCCAAACATTGGAAACTCTTGACCGGCGAAAGCCGCTCTGGCTTAATACGCGCTCTTTTGGCCAATGTAGCTCAGTTGGTAGAGCAGCTCATTCGTAATGAGCAGGTCATCGGTTCGACTCCGATCATTGGCTCCAGCCTTTGTGGATATTCAATTCACCGCAAAAAAACCCAAGGAACGCAAACAGAAGCCAGCCTCCTGTTTCTTGTGTTCTATGCGATCTTTGCGGTTAAAAAAATCTACGCGTTTGAAAGCTCAATCGATCGCTGTTGAGCCGCCAAAAGTGCCTGAACAACGGCTTCTTTAACGCCCGCTTCATCCATCGACCGGATCGCCGCTTCGGTGGTTCCGCCCTTTGAGGTCACTTTGGCACGCAGCGCATCGGGCGCCTCGCCGGAGTCTTCCATAAGCCGTGCAGCGCCTTCAACCGTCTTCAGCGCCAGCTTACGGGCTGTTTCTTTATCCAGCCCCATTTTGTCCGCCGCCGCCAGCATGCCTTCGAGCAGGTAAAAAACGTAGGCCGGGCCGGAGCCGCTCAGCGCAGTTACCGCATCGATTTCTTTCTCCTCCACCCGCACCGTCAGCCCGACACACCCAAGAATGGTTTCGGTCACTTCCAGATCGGCTTCGTCGGCGTTGGCTCCGGCGGCAATGGCCGAAGCCCCCTGCCCGACCAATGCGGGCGTATTGGGCATCACACGCACAATACGGCGCTTGCCGCCGAGCAGCGTTTCAATTTTTTCTGTAGAAAATCCTGCCGCAATGCTGATGACGAGCGTTTCTTTGCGCAGTACCGGCGCAATGCCTTTGAGTACATCGGTCATCACCTGCGGTTTGACTGCCAGCACAACGATTTCAGCATTTTTTACCACATTGTTATCCGTGGAAGTCGAAACGCCGTATTCCTTCTCAAGTTCGGCCAGCCGCTCCGGACGGATATCCGTCAGGATAATTTTTTCCGGTGCGCAGAAATTTGCCGCGGCCATCCCGCTGACAATCGCTTCGGCCATATTGCCCGCGCCGATAAATACAACTTTTGATTCCATAATAGCCATAATAATGGGAAATCCGAAATCCTAAGTACGAAGCACGAAACAATTTAGGAATTCGAAATTTCCAAGCATTGGAAAATTGAGATTTCTAATTTTTAATTTGTTTCGAATTTCGAGATTCGTATTTCGAATTTTCCTACCCCCTTTCTCCAAAGATGTCTGAGCCGACCCGAATATAGGTCGCGCCTTCTTCAATCGCCACTTCGAAATCATGCGACATCCCCATCGAGAGTTCAGGCAGCGGTGTGCCGGTTTCCCGCTGAAGCCGGTCGCGAAGTTTCCGAAGGTTGGAAAAATGGATGCGCGCTTTTTCCGGATCAGGCGTAAACGGCGGAATAGTCATCAGTCCGTGAACTTCCACTTTAGAACATTGGTTCGCGGCTTCAATCAGCGCGGCGGCTTCGTCCGGCGCACAACCTTCTTTGGAGCCTTCGCCCGAAACGTTGACCTGAATAAGTACCGGCAGCGGCACGGCGGTGGTTTCATCAAGTACGCGGAGCAGCTTTTCAGAATCAACGGAATGAATCATCCGGAAAATTCCGGAGGCGGCAATCCGCGCCTTATTGCTCTGCAGGTGGCCGATCAAATGCCATTGCAAATGGCCGGGACATTGCGAAATTTTAGCCTGCGCTTCCTGCACACGGTTTTCACCAAAGAAAATCTGTCCCGCTTCAGCGGCTTCCAGCACTGCCTCGGGCGGCTTGGTCTTCGAAACCGCGACCAGTTTTACTTCATCGCGCTTGCGTCCGGCTTTTTCGCAGGCGGCACAGATGCGCCGTTCAACCACTTCTAAATTTTTACAGATCGACATCGTTTAAAAACCGAAATTCTACTCTCGAAGCACGAAACAATTTTTAAAATTAAAAATTTCCAATGTTTGGAAACTTCAGAATTTGAATTTGTTTCGAATTTCGAAATTCGTGTTTCGAATTTTCCTTTCTATACTTTTGCGATCAGTTTAATAACGAGCATTTCAAGAATCAGCTGTTGCGGAACGCCGCTGGAAACAAGCTGTTCGTGGGTTTCAAGCAGGCGTTTCTGGCAACGGCGTAACTCGTCCGCGTTGTAGTTTTTCGCCTGCTGCGCCAGCTTCGACGTGCGGAACCAGTGGATTCCGCGAGGATCGGACGGAAGCTGGGAAAACATTTTGTCCATTTCCGGATCATTGCTCCACTGGACAGCGTTCGCACCGTAGCCGCCGGAAAGTTTCAGCCAACCTTGATCAATATAAGCGCGGTACTGCATGAGATTCTGATAGAGGCTTTCGATGGCGAACATCAGGCCGACCGGCGCCTCACCCTGAAAAATCAACTGCCGCAGAATCTTGAGCGCTTCGTCCAGCCGCCGCTCGCCGAGCGCATCGGTGAAATCCCAGGCAATCGCTTCAGACGAAGATGAGGTGATGGCTTTGACATCTTCCACCGCGATTTCTTTACGGTCGCCGATGTAGAGCATCAGTTTTTCAGCTTCCATAACAAGCTGACGGGTATCCGTTCCGACCTTTTCGAGAAACAGATCGAGCGCTCCCGCGCCAATACGGCACTGTGCCTTGGCAAACAGAGCCTGCGCCCGTTCGCGGATGACCGGTTTCTTTTTGTAGTCCTGTTCAGGCAGGTCATACGCTTCGACCGCGCCGGCCGCTTCGCAAACTTTGTAGAAGGCGGAGCGGCGATCGACTCCCGGCGCGGAAATAATCAGATTCTGGCCATCCGGAAGTCCTTTTTTGATATCATCGGCCAGTCGGCCGAGCAATTCCTTAACGGCTTCATTTTTGCTGATTACCGCATCTTTAAAAATGGATACATCACGAAGCCAGACTGTTTTCTGCCCTCCGAACAGCCCGATGGTGCGCAGTGCACCAATGCAGGTTTTTAGAGCCGTTACGGCTTCGTCAATGGTCCTTACATCGCCATCGACCGTTTCGAGACTGAGAGTCTGTTCGCTTTCCGGGCAGAGAGCATTGACCGCCTTCCGGGCGTTATGACTCACCAGATATTCGTCGGTTCCATGTATCAGTTTTACGGCCACAGATTGAATTCCTTATTTGCGTTGGTGAAGCATCTTAATCATAATCCCGTCCCATGAGCAACACGCAGGATACCGGAATGACTCCTCCGCTATGGGCGCCGTGGCGGATTGATTACATCCGGGGCGAAAAAGAAGGCGAATGCTTTCTCTGCCGGATATTCACCGAAAGGAACGATCGGAAAAACCTGCTGCTCTTCCGCGGCAAAACCTGTGCCGTGCTGTTAAACCGCTTTCCTTACAACAGCGGCCACCTCATGCTTGCTCCCTACCGCCACATTGCTGAACTTAACGATTTCACGCCCGACGAAAACCTTGAAATGGCCGACCTCACCGCCCGCTCCGTTGAAGTTCTCCGTTCTGCCATGAATCCGCAGGGGTTCAACATCGGCATCAATCTCGGAAAATCCGCAGGGGCGGGCCTGAAAGACCACCTGCACCGGCATATCGTGCCGCGCTGGACCGGCGACACCAACTTCATGCCGGTGCTCGGCGGCCCGCGCGTCATGCCCGAAGCGCTCGAAGCCACCTATGACTTGCTGGCAGAAAAATTTTAACCGACGGAAATAAAGGAGATCAGGCCATGTCAAAATCACAGGACTCGAAAAAAGAAGCAAAAAAGAAACCGGCCATGACCATGAAGGAAAAGAAGGCCGCCAAAGCTGAGAAAAAGAAAAGCCGCTGAAATTCTGCTTTGAGTACGGGCTGGCGGATGAAGTTACGGACGCTTTCGGATCAAAACCCATAGCATCGTTTCTCCGCCGATCTGCAGAGGTTCCATTGATTCGACAACAAATCCGGTTTTTTCGAAAAGCAGCCGGTAGGCCTCCGGAGTTGTATGGCTGTAAGGCAGCTCCACTCCGGAAAATTCTTTTGTGCCGCAAAACTCCGCTTCGCCGGTATACGCCTCGCAAGCCAGAGTGAAATACGCCACCCCTCCTGGACGAAGCAGTTTTAGAAATCCTAAAAAGGCTTCTTCTTGCTGTTTCATCTTCAGATGGAACAGCGAGTAGAACGAAGTGATCAGGTCGAACGATTCCGCATCGAACTCAAGTGCCGCACTATCGGCTTCAAACAATGCGGCTTCAGGAACATTTCTGGATGCCAGCTTAAGCATGGCCGATGAAATATCCGTTCCGGTCACACGATGTCCGCAATCCGCAAAAAAGCGCAGTACCGGCCGGCCGGATCCGCAACCGGCATCCAGTACGTTTGCCCGGGACGGCAACCGCTCTGCCAGCATCCATAGTTGTGCCCTGTTATCAAACAGCGTCCGGCTCCGGTCATAGTCCGGTGCAAATCCGTCATAAACAGTCCGTAACGCCTCTGGCTCAAACCGGCTCATCACATTTTTCTCCAAAAAGTTCATTATTACCCATTACAGGCAAATTTCAGCAAAATCGATCCCAACTTGCCGGACGGCTTCAATAGCCGATACAGACCACCGGTTTTGCCGACAACCTTCCGCTTCTCCAGTTTACATAAATGCCTGGATAAGGCCGACGTGGTCATGCCGGTCTGTTCAAGCAGTTGATTGTATGACGAAGATCCCTTCTTCAAAGTCCTGACAATTTCCATGCGCCGTTCATGTGTAAATGCCGTAACCTGTCGGATTACGGACTCCAGCGGAACCGGTTTTTCACAACACATTCTCAGCGCCTCCAGTAACGGCGCTGCAAACTCAATCCTGTCGTCGGCCTCGGCACGATAGATCACATTCATTTTTTTTCGACGAAACCGTATCAACCCTGCCGACTGCAGAGCCCGCAACTGAATGCTCGCATTGGGCTGTGTCATCCCGATGCGGGTCGTCAGTTGACAGACGCACAATTCATCAACATCAAAAAGAAGCCAAAGAAGCTTCAGCCGGTTCTTATGAGAGACAACCCGGCAGACTCTCCAAAAATCATTTACGTTTTCCATTCCCATACATTTAAATGTATGGGAATGAGCGACGGGAAGAAAAGAGGTTTTTTAAGAAAATTTTGCGAACAAAACTATGGCCGGCGTTTTACCAAACCTGAGATCATCTCTGCTGTTTTCGGACCGATGCCGGGAGCGGCAAGCAGCTCTTCGAGCGTGGCTTTACGCAACCGGTCGAATGAGCCAAAATGTTTCAGAAGAAGTTCCTTTTTCTTTTTTCCAATGGTTTGAATTTCATCGAGCGCCGATTCGCGGATGCGCTGCGCGCGCAGCTTACGGTGATAGGCAATCGCAAAGCGGTGTGCCTCGTCGCGCAGTCCAGTGATCACGCGAAGCGCCCGGGAGTCTCGCGGCAAAAAAAGCGACGGCCGGCCGTCGCGTACGATCTCCTCGTGTTGCTTGGCGATTCCAATGATTGGAAAACTCACGCCGATTTTTTCCAATGCTTGGAAAGCCGCACGCAGCTGCGTAATTCCGCCGTCCACGATCAGTAAGTCAGGAAGAGAACCACCCTCTTCTTTCAACCGCCCGTAACGACGACTGACCGCTTCGGCCATCATGCGCGGATCGTCGCTGCCTTCGACGGTTTTAATGCGGAACCGGCGATAACGCTGCGGCGCAGGTACGCCGTCCACCGCCAACACCATACTGGCAACAGCGTTAGTTCCTGAAATATTGGAGATGTCAAAACACTCAATCACTCGCGGCGGCGTGGAGAGCCCGAGTTCTTTACCCAGATCTAGAATACCTTGCTCCGCATCGTCGATCAGCATCCGGCCGGTTTTACGCACCAGTGCTTTTTCTTTCACCGCGCGGGTCAGCAGAAACATCATGTCGCGTAGCGCGGCAGCTTTTTCGAAACGGTGCGTCTCCGCCGCCGCTTCCATTTGCGCGCGGACTTCTTTGATATATTCCGGTCGTTCGCCGCGCAAAAAGGCGCACGCCGTCTGCACTCGCTCCAAATACTCCTCCGAAGTGACTTTGCCGATGCACGGCGCAGAGCATTGCCGGATAATGTCGTTATGGCAGTGTTTATAGGTTTCTTCGTCCGGAGGGTCTGGACGGCACTGGCGAATGCCGAAACGCCGCTCGACAAATTCGAGCGCCGCGCGCGCCGCCAGCCCCGAGGTGTACGGGCCGAAATAGACTGCGCCGTCGTTTTTATTGATGCGGCAGAGTTCGAACTTTGGAAACGGTTTGCGCAAATCGACCCGTAGAAGCGGGAAGCGCTTATCGTCTTTGAACATGGTGTTGTAGCGCGGCTTGTATTCTTTGATCAGCTTGCCTTCGGTCAGCACGGCTTCGGCGTCGGTGCGCAGCACGAGCACGTCGAAGTCGGTGATGGAGCGGATCAATCCGCGCAGTTTCGGTTCGGCTTTGCGGTAGGTACTTTCCCGAAAATAGCTCTGCACCCGCTTGCGGAGTGAAACGGCCTTGCCGACGTAAATAATGGCGCCCGTTCGTCCGCGCATCAAATAAACGCCCGGCTCGTCGGGAAGTTCCCGAAGCTTTTCACGAATATTTTCCGGCCACTGCATGACGGGAACTCTACAGGAAAAAATCGGCGGGCGGAACCGTTTCGGTTTCAAAAGCGAGGTCGGCGGGCAGATCTTTCAGCTGCGAGACCGCGACGGCGAGCGCGTCGCAGCGCTCGTTTTCGGGGTGCCCGGCGTGGCCTTTGATCCATTTAAAGCGAACGGTGTGTTCGGCGCACAGGTCGAGCAGGAGTTTCCAAAGGTCGGAATTTTTGGCCGGTTTACCGGGTGAAAGTTTCCAACCATTGGAACGCCAGCGTTGAGCCCAGCCTTTTTCGAGAGCGTTGACGACGTAGCTGGAGTCGCTGGAGAGCTCAACGTTACACGGCCGCTTGAGCGAGCGCAGTCCTTCGATACAGGCCATCATTTCCATCCGGTTATTGGTCGTTTTGCGGAATCCGCCGGAAAGTTCTTTCCGTCGATTACCCAATAACAATACCACGCCGTAGCCACCCGGCCCGGGATTTCCTTTGCAGGCACCGTCGGTATAGATTTTGATGGTTTCGTTTCCAGACATTGGAACGCACGGTAGTCGATTTTTCCAAACCTTGGAAACTTTAAAGGACGGGCGTGATTTCCCTTTGTTTTCAGGTTGCGGGGGTGCGGGTGCGTCCGTATAGTTCCGGCTCATTTTCAGGGATTTTGAATCCGTATAACCTAAGGAGCAGATATGTCAGCTATTGTAGAAGTATTAGCCCGTGAAATTCTCGATTCGCGCGGCAACCCGACGATTGAAGTGGATGTGGTTCTCGAGTCCGGTATTCTCGGCCGCGCAGCCGTTCCGTCAGGCGCCTCAACCGGCGAAAACGAAGCGCTCGAACTGCGCGACGGCGACAAAAAACGTTACCTCGGCAAAGGCGTTCTGAAAGCCGTTGCCAATGTAAACGAGCAGATTGCCCCGGCCATCATCGGCATGGACGCGCTTGATCAGGTCGGCATCGAC
>JBAYVX010000072.1:0-8403 GCA_041674365.1 Kiritimatiellales bacterium
GAAAGCCGGCAAGAACTTCAACGATGCCCTGCAGGCGTTGCTCGCCGGCATCATCAGAAAGCACAAACGCATTCTGTTTAACGGCGACAACTACACAGAAACCTGGGCCAGGGAAGCCGCGAAACGCGGTCTGCCGAACATCAAGAAAACGCCGGAAGCTCTTAATGCGCTCAATACACCCAAGGCCAAAAAACTTTTTGCGAAATATGGCGTGTTGAGCGAAAAAGAACTGCATTCCCGCTTTGAGATATACAATGAGACCTATGAAAAGACCATTGAGATTGAAGCAGGTGTCACGCTAACCATGGCAAAAACCATGATCCTGCCGGCCGCGATGACCGCTCAGGCTGAACTGGCCGCCTCCATCAAGGCGATCAGCACCGGCGGTTCGGCGACCGGAGCCAGGGCGCAACTCAAAGTCATGTGCGCAGAGACCGACAAGCTCTACAAAGCCGTTGCTGCGCTCGAAAAAGCACATGGTGCTGAGAAACTGATCAATGCGATGAGTAAAGTACGCGCCTCGGCGGATGCTCTCGAAACCATGGTTCCGGACGACATCTGGCCGCTTCCGACCTACGCCGAAATGCTGTTCATGATGTAATAATCACATCAGTATATAGAAAAAAGAAAGGCTCCCTTTGCAGAGAGCCTTTCTTTTTTTCCAGAGTTTGGAAAAACCGCAGGATATTTTTCCAACCATTGGAAAATAAATTCCGGTGCGATGTTCAATCAGCGGGGAAAAAGATGAGCCTGATGAAAAATATCAATGCCCAGATAACTCTTAACGAAGTAAATGATGAGCATAATGCAGATGCCGATACTCAGGGCGACAACCCCCAGCGCCAGCATCAGCGCCAGAATGTTGCCGAACAGCGGCGCGCCGTAGCGGAAGGATTGCTGGGCAATCACACGCAGGCGGTAAAGCCAGTAGGGAGCGCTGTAAACCTGTTTATCGATATCTTTCTGATCACGAAGAAGCTGCTGCTGGAGAATTTCAATATCGTATTGCCGAACCGCTTCCCGGACAGCCTGCTGAATATCGGCCGGTGAAGCCGGCTTTTTAACAAAACGAAACACCTGGCCTTCGTTGATCGCTTTAATGAACTGCTCGGTTTCGAGCGCCGCGCTGAACAGGACGCTTTTGATCTGGGCGTTCCGCTGCTTCAGGGTAATCAGAAAATCGAGTCCGCTTTGGCCGGGCAGAACGTGGTCGCACAGAATTGCTTTCACGTGGCGTCCGCGCAGAACCTCGACGGCTTCTTCGGACGATCCTGCCTGATAAAGGGTATATTCCTTCTGAAGGACCCGGTAGAGAACCTTCAGCATAAACGCATCGTCATCAACGATCAGGACAGCGTCTTTTTCTTTCGGGGCGAATTCTTGAAGTTTATCAGTCACTGATGCCGAGCTCCTTGTGCATTAGATGATAGATTTGGTGTATCTTTGTCAAGTCTGCGGGCAGTTTCCTGTTGGAACAAATCGAAGCAGCCGAGTCTGCATCCTGCGGATGATAGCCGTGCATTCCCTTGATTTGCTTAACGCCCATAAAGCTTGGAACAATCTGAAGACCTGAATTCATCAGGAAAATCAGCTCGCCGTACATACCGTCTGCAAACCGGACGCCTTCGCGCTCAAGCTCTTCATAGGACAGTATTCGGCCTTTTGGATGGCTGCTCAGCAATGTCGTCATGGTTTGGTGTGCATGATCATTAAGAAACCAGAAACGCGCCATGGTGGAGTCATAGAACGCGACATAATCCTTGTTCCAGCGGAGGCCGGTTTTTTCAATATCGGCGATCAGATTGTATCCTTCGGTAATGTCGTGCATACCGTGATCGGTAAAGACATACCACGCCACCTCGTCATAATGCTCTTCAGCTGCAGCGATCAGCTTGCGAATCTCCTGATCGTACCAGTGAATCAAATCGGTCACCTTCGGGTCTCGCGTGCCGGCGGAATGCATCAGAGCATCCAGCTTACTGAGTGAGCAGTAGGCAAACTCAATCCGCTGCGATTGAATGTCCGCCGTCAGGCGCGCCAGCTTGATCTCGTCGCTCACCGCGCTGTCGTGAACGTAATGCGGAATGCCGCGCCGCGCCAGCTCATCAAAAATCGTCTCCCCCCGCAACAGGCCGCCCGGCTCCCAGATCCGCTTCTTCTCCGCGTAATTAAACAGCGGCAGAAATTTAAACGGCACACCGTACAGCTGAAAATAGCCTGTAAAGCCCAGCACCTTTTTAATGATCCTGCTCAAGTAGTGCCGCACCCGTCCGCGCCGGAAAATCGCGTCCGGAAGGATAGAAAGAAACTTCGTCCACTTGAACGGCGAACCCTTTGGATCGTAATAAAAGGATGACCACATCAAATGCTCGCAGGGTAGCCGGCCGGAAATAATCGACGGATCGCACGCCGACGAATACCCGAGAATCGTATCCAGCTTTTTATCATCCGTCCGCAGATCCTGCAGAAAAAACGGATGCCGCAGAAAAATCTCGCGGCCGAAGGCATCGATAAAAATAAAAAGGCTCAACTTCGGTTTTTTCATGAAAACCTCTGCTGTAAAGCGTAGAACGTCCGGGCCAGTTCTTCAGTGCCGGTCTCGCGGCAACGGAGCAGCCAGCCGATCTCGTCGCGATCCGCGTGCTTCGTCAACAGCAGCGGCAGCGCCGCATAAAGTCGCAGGCGCGGATGCGCGAAACTGTATCGAAGCACACCCGGCCCGAAAGCTTGCAGATTGTGCGCTGCGTTCTTCAGCGGCGAACCCTCCTTTCCAAGGTTTGGAAACGCATGGGCATATTTTTCCAACGTTTGGAACTTCCGGTTTAGCCGCCGCCGTTCATACCACAGGAAAAACTGTTCGTAGCGCTTCACGGTTGTGGCAAAGCGTTCATGAACGTTGCCGTTTTCCAAGGTTTGGAAATCCGCCCGTTCCTTGAAATCGATTGCCCGGCTGTAGGCGTTCACAAACGCGCGCGCATCATCCAATCCGGAAAGATCGATCTCCGGCAGGCGGTGGCGCTTCACGACGTACGAAAGATCATAGGCTCCGCGCAGCAGCAGCGCGCAGTCACCGAAGGCGAGGTCGGCTTTGAACAGAAACTTCAGAAAGCGTTCCCGTTCTTCACGCGTCAGCGCCTCCGGCTGCGCGAGGCGGCACTTGATATTGAGCAACAGTTTGCCGCGGTTCATCAGCAGACGCGTGCCTTCGGAAAGCGGAATCGCGTCATGCGGGTAAGCGGGCATCGCATTGAGAACGTTTTTGTCGCCGCGGATCACGCGGTGGCCGTATCGCATCTCATAATTCAGCAGCGAAAACTCGCACTTCGGCAGCGCGGAGGCGAGATAGGGATACAAATCAACCGGCAGGCCGAGCTCTTTCGAAAGTTCTTTTTCCAGTTTCTTGAGCGCGCGCTTCAGCAGCGGATCAAGCGAGTTGGTCACCACGATCAGATCGTAGTCATTAAACGGCATCTCGACTTCTGTCTTCTGTCCTCTGTCCTCTGTCCTCTGGATGCAGGGCGAGCCTTCACCGCGACCGTAGCCGCCGAGCAGCACCAGCGCTTTCCAATGTTTGGAAAACTTCGACGCATAGACGGCATCGGCGATGCACTTCATGTCCGCATCAATACGGGTGTCGAATGCCGGGGAGCCTTTGACGGAATATTTACCCACGCGCGCCTGCTTTCAGTCCGCGGTAGAGGCCGGTATGAATCACCGCGCGGTAGGCGATGTTATACGGGATCGTGTCGAGCCGCCCTTTGCGCACGGCGTAAAGCAGGTCGCGCGTCCACTCTTTCAAAAGTTCCAATGTTTGGAAAAACAGATTGGCGCGCCGGCCATAGGTCTGCGCGAACGTCACGCCGTGCCGGAATTTTTTCAGGTAAAGCCCTTTGAGTGTGTAGTTGTGCGAGTGCTCGACGACTGAATCGGTCACCAGTTTGAAGCGTGCGCCCGCCGCGCGGCAGAGTTTCGCCCACGCTACGTCTTCGGCATAACCGATGTCCGGAATTTTAATGTTTCTCCATAAATCGCGCCGAAAAGCACAGGTCACGGCGGAGAAAAAGTCGGCGTTATCGCCCTTGATATTTTTCGGGTTATAGGCGCGCAAATAATCGTAGGTCACAATAAATTTCGCATCAGGCCGCGTTACCTGTGCGCTCATCACCGCATCGGCTTCGCCGTCGAAGAGAGGCTTAAGCAATTTTTCCAGCGCGTCGTCGCTCTGGAAAATCGCGTCGGCATTCTGGAAAACAATGAACTCCTGCGTTGTGCGCGCCGTCATCTCGTTCAGGACTTTGCCCGGCACATACTCTTTCGGAGTGATCTGAATCAGGTGCTCTGCATCCAGCGCATCCTGCAGAACGGCGACGGAGCCATCGGTTGAACCGGAATCCACGGCCCAGGGCTCAAAATCCTGAAACGTCTGTCGGCGCAGGCTGGCGAGCGCCTTCGGGAGATAAGGCATCTCGTTCTTCGAGCGCATGATCACGGCGACGCGACTCATAATCCGGCGGTCCTTTCGTAGATGTCGAGAGTCTGCCTTGCCGTGCGGTTCCAGTCAAACTCCGCCGCGTAGGCGAGTCCCGCGTCCCGCTGTTCCCAGCTCCAGCCTTCGGACAGCGTTTTTTCCAAACATTGGAAAATTTCTTCCGTGCTGTGCGGATTAAACTTCGGCACCACGCTGCCGGCGATTTCGCGCATGGAAGAGGTGTTCGAGCAGATGACCGGCGCGCCGCAGGCCAGCGCTTCGATGATCGGGAAGCCGAAGCCTTCGAAGAGCGACGGAAACGCCATCAGGTCGCAGGCGCTGTAGAACAGCGGCATGTCTTCGAGCGGCAGGAATCCGGGGAAGAGAATGTCGTCGTGCACCGGGCTGGTTGCCGCGCGTTCGCGGATGGCCGCCGCGCCGTTCCAGTCCGCACCCGGCAGAATCAGCTTGCGCGCGCTGTCGGTGGCCGCTTTGTAGCGCTCAAACGCTTCGATCAGCCGAACGTGGTTTTTGGCCGGATGCTCCAGTCGCGAAACATAGATGATGAACGGTTTGTCGATTTTGTACTTTTCGGCGATTTGCGCCCGGGCGGCCGTTTTTTCCAGGGGTTGGAAAATCTGATGGTTGATGCCGGAATAAAGCACCGTGATTTTTTCCGGCGCAACGCCGACGCGCTCGACGATGTCTCTTTTGGAAAAGTGGCTAACCGTGATGATGTGGTCGGCATTGCGGATCTGCGCCGGGACGATGCGGCGATTATAAAACATCCGCGCGGCGTCATATTTTGCATCCATCGAAAGCGTGGCGACATCGTGTACCGTCGCGACGATCGGGCAGCTTTTGATCAGCGGAATGCGGCGGTAGCTTGGAACGTGCAGCAGGTCGTATTTCCGGATTTTTCCAAGGATTGGAAGAATCGTGTTGTGCCACGCGATATTGGTGACGGGGTGGGAGATGAAGCCGGAATAGAGCCGTTTCTGGAAATTCGGCGAGGTCAGCGGGATCAGCTCCGCCTCGCGCATCGGCATCAGGATGTCGTAGCGGCTGACCGGATCTTCCTGCTGCAGGTGGCGGATCAGTTCCCGAACGTACGACGCCACGCCCGAGCGCCCCCCCTGCATCACAAACGCTGAAAACCCGATGTTCATTGCCGACGGATTCTAGCGGCATCATGCGCGGTTTAAAATAAACTTCCCGGCGAAAGTTTGGTGCCGACAAGGGCGTGAAAGGCTATTCTCCCGAATGTATGAAACGGCAGCTGCTCAGAAAAACGGTGATTGCTTTGCTTCTGTGTGGAGCGGCACGGGCCGGCGAACCGGTGCAGATTGATTTTTTTTATGAGCCGGGCTGCCGTGACTGTGAAAAAATTCAGATGGATCTTCTTCCGGAGCTTGGAAAGCGTTTTCCGGGCGCCTGTAAAATTCAGACCCACGATATCGGTATTGAGACGAACTTTCTGCACCTGCTTCAGCTGGAACATGACCTGAGCTATACAAGTTCAGAGCGCGCCTATCTGATTGTCAACCGGCAGGTTGCTTACGGGCCGACTCCACCGCATGAAGAACTTTTTGCGCTGATTTCAAACCTGCTGAAACAGGGCGCGGACGGTTCTGCTCCGAAATCGGTTTCACCCGGTCTCGCAAAAGAACGGTTCGGCGGCTTTACTGTTCCCGCTGTGGCGGCGGCCGGGCTGCTGGACGGAATCAATCCCTGCGCGATTTCAACGCTGGTTTTTTTTATGAGCTTTCTGGCGGTGTCCAGAGTTCGGAAACGCCGGCTGATTCTGTTGGGGATATCCTATGTTCTGTCTTCATTTTTAACTTATTTGGCTTTGGGATTCGGTCTGTTTCGCGTTTTACATCTGTTTTCAGGCTTTACCGTCTTTCGTACAGTCGTGGAGTGGAGTCTGGCGGCGGTTCTGCTGGTTCTGGCAGCGCTGTCGGTACGCGACGCAATCCGCTTCCGGAAAAGCGGACGTGCCGCCGATGTGTCGCTCCAACTTTCAACCGGCATGAAAAAACGGATTCACGGCGTCATGCGCCACGGACTGGGTTCGACCAGCATCTTCCTCGGCGGGTTGCTGATCGGGACGGCTGTTACTGCGCTGGAAAGTGTCTGCACCGGCCAGGTCTATGTTCCGACACTGGTTTTGATCCTGAAAGACAGCACTTTTGCAGAGTTGCGGGCGTGGATGCTTCTGTTGCTTTATAACGTCCTGTTCATCCTGCCGCTCGTGACCGTCTTCATCGCGGTTTATTTCGGACTTCGAACTGACGCACTGCTTGCATGGAGCCGCCGGAACGTCGTCTCCTCAAAGCTTCTTCTGGGACTTTTCTTTGTCCTGATGGCACTGCTTATTTTTTGGAGATAGCTTTGCAGCCACCTGTCTGGACTGGGGTTGCCTCCTGTTGAACCGGCGAAACCAATAAATAAAAAGTAAAAAACTGTTGAACAGAAGCAATATAGATTGCTAAAAGAAAGATATTCGATGGTAAAAAGAAAGGCGGTGTGGAATGTCATTATCCTTTTCCGACAGAAAAAAAACGATTCTGGATATGCTCGCTGAGGATAGCGGAGTGAGTGTTTCGGCGCTTGCGCAGGCTCTGAGTGTTAGCGTCGTGACCATTCGCACCGACTTGGCGGCATTGGAAGAGGAAGGATTCATTATCCGTACACACGGCGGCGCGATGCCGGCCTTTCATCCGCAGATTCTGGAGCGGATGCGTCAGGATAAAGACCGAAAAGCGGCGATTGCCAAGGTCGCTGCTGAAAAAATTCAAGACGGCGAGACAGTAATTATTTCTGCCGGAACCACTACCGCGCTGATTGCCAAATACCTGCTGGGCAAACGGAATGTTCATATTGTGACGAATAACACGCTGTTGCTGACCTATGCGCGCACCAATCCGCAGTTGCGCGTGACGCTGGTCGGCGGCGAATTCCGTCCGTCGGAAGAAGGGCTGGTCGGCCCGCTGGCGATTCAGTCGCTGGATCAGGTGTTTGTTTCAAAAGCATTCATCGGTGTGGACGGAATTTCTGTGAAACACGGCTTCACCGCACATCTGGTCGAAAGTGCGGATCTGGTGCGCAAAATGGCGGAGCAGGCGCAGCAGGTGTATGCGATTTGCGACTCCGGCAAGTTTGGCAAACCCGGGTTTGCCCGGATTCTACCGTTTGACGGCGTAAATGGATTGATTACCGATGCCGGGTTAGGTGCGGAATTTGAGAAGAATCTGCGTGACGCAGGTGTGAATATTTTTAAAGCGCAATTGTAAGGAGTGATTATGGCCACAGAAGTTTTAATGCCGCGTCAGGGGCAATCCGTTGAGTCCTGCATCATCATCGGTTGGAAAGTGAAAGAGGGCGATGTGGTCGCCGAAGGGCAGGCGCTGTGTGAAGTCGAGACCGACAAAGCCACATTTGAAGTTCCGGCTCCGGCCGCCGGAACCGTGCTCGGAATTTTCTATCCGGCTGATTCCGACGTTGAAGTGCTCAAGGTGATCGCCGCGATTGGCGCGCCGGGAGAAGACATCTCGGCGATGCGTCCGAAGGACGAAACGCCCGAACCGAAGAATATCGAACAAGGAACTCCGAATGTCGAAGTGAAGAAAGCTCCTTCTGCGATTCAGAGTTCGGTATTTGATATTCAACATTCCGGCCCCTCCGGCAAGGCGTCTCCTCGTGCAAGACGTTTAGCAGAAAAAAAGGGCGTGGATGTTGCGCAAATTTCCGGATCGGGGCCGGAGGGCCGCGTGATTGAGCGCGATGTGAAAGCCGCACTCGCCGGACAGGCTCCGCTGTCTCCGGCGGCTTCGGCAAAAATTTCCGCTCTTCCAAACCTTGGAAGCGGTATCGGTGGACGCATCCTTGCGTCCGACATTCAGGTTCCTTCCGCCGCGGCTTCCGCACCCGCC
>JBAYVX010000073.1:0-8196 GCA_041674365.1 Kiritimatiellales bacterium
CCGGCGCATCGTACTAATCTGAAACGAAGCATATGGGGGATTTTTCTAATTTTACCCATCCAAGATTTTTTACAAAAGGTAACGAAGAGAACAATGAAGCCCTTTTGCTTTCCTTTGTGTAAAAATTAACGCGAATTACCGCCCAACCGAGTTGATAAGACCCTTTTGCTGCAGCTCGTTTTTCTCGAGGTTGATTTCGCTGCCTTTGTTGCCGACGGAGACATCACGCCATGCGGCGGTGTCAAAATTAACTTTTACCCCTTTCAGAGCCATCGCTTCGGCGTACTCTTTGGCAATTTGCGATTTTAGAGCTTCCAAGGTTTGGAACTTTTTCAGTCCGGCATCAGAAAGTTCGAGCGCGACCTTAAAGTTACTGCCATTGTGAATGCTGACCGTCTGCTGCCAGTCTTTCATCCACTGACGCGAAACGCGCATTTGATGCAGTCCCGGAGCAACCTGGAAGGTTCCCGGCGATGACCCGACGGTTGCGCCGTCAATCGCGACCGTTGCACCGCCGATCACATGGCGCATTTCATTCAGCAGATCATTCGGTGCGCGCACGCCGGATTCAAGCCCCTGAATCAGCTCGTCAATGGTTGTGCTGACGGAGAAGCTGACCAGTTGAACCGGCGCGGCTTCAACATGCCGCCAGGTTTTTGATTTATCGGCAATCTTTGCGCGGGTCTCACTCGCCCACATATCCAGTAGATCGTTGTAATAGACGCTCGCATCAGTACCGGCGGCATTTTCAGCCGTGGCCGGGATTTTGCGTGTCCAGTTATCGCCATACACCGAAGCCCCCTGAGTCGCTTCACTGACACGAACCGTCATGCGAAGAGTAAACGTGACCATCGGCTTACCGCCGACAGCCAGTTTCGCCTGATCGGCGGAAATAATCGAAGCGGTCATGACATAATCCGCGCCGAGCATCTGGGCTACACGTACCGCCGAGCCGCCGGTGAAAACACCGTCAACCAGACCGGCCCGTTCTTCCGCTGTAGTCACTTTATAGCGGTTGAATCCTGAGGCAATTTCCGCCTGATCCAAAACCACCATCCCTGCCCCGGCCAGCTCCGCCGCGATGCGGTCGCGAACGCCATCGACCATGTCATCCATACCGGAAACCTTGGTTTGATTTTTCACAAAAATTGCGATCTTCGGATCGGTGGTCTGGGCGGTTAAAGAAAACGCCAGAGAAGAAACAGCCAGCAGCATCAGGATTTTTTTCATGGGAACTCCTTGGGTTTAGAAGAAGAAATTAACAATCGGAAGGAACGAGAGGTCGTTGTTTTCAATCACATTAATCAGCCCGACCTGCACCCCGCGCATCAGACGCGTATGATTGATCAATCCGATCTGAACGCCGGACATGTCGTCGGCTTCATTATAGACACCGAGCTGTAAAGCGGATGCCCGTTCGGCAATATTCACAGCGCCGACCTGCAGCCCGACAAATTTATCCTGTGTAAGATTAACCAGACCGGCGGCCAGCCCGATTTCTTTCCCGACCGTGTGATTCACCAATCCGAGATCCATGCCGTAGAGGTTTTGACAGCGCCCGTAGAGCAAATCAATTCGCAGCCCTTTAACATCCCACTCCGGTGACGGAGCTTGTACGGGAGTCATCAGACTGATCATGACCGGGGTCATAGGGGTGTCTTCTGCAGAAACGGTTTGCGTGCCGGCAGCCAGAGCCAGCACAACAGCAATCATCAGCCATAACTTCTTCATACGGTTCCTCCCTGATGCGGCGGGTTTCCCCGCCAGAATTTCGGGCACATTCTGGAACGCATACTTTTAAAAACAAGAAGAAAACTATTTCGGTTTTTCTAAGAAAATACTTAAAAACCTTCCGTAAATTATCAAAATCAGGCTATTGGAAACTAAAAATATCGGCTTTAGATTTGCCACTCGCCTGAAGAATTATTAAATTGCCTCGCAAGAAGGGAGAGATAAACCCACTCCCTCGAAGGAGGTACGCATGAAGAAGTTTGTTCCTATGATAGTTTGTCTCAGCGTTCTGCTCACCGGTTGCACCGGCCCGTTTGCCCTCACCAAAAAACTTCATGCATGGCAAACCGGATTCGAAAACAAATGGGTCGATGAAGTCGCCTTCCTTGGCTGCGTTATTCTTCCCCCCTATTGGTTCACCACAATTGCTGATAGTTTAATTCTAAACAGCGTTGAATTCTGGACCGGCGATAATCCGATGGACACCGTCGCTGCTCCGCAGGGCAATGAAATGTGCCTGCGCAGCGTTGCGGCTCAGATGTAAGCACCCCGGGTTACTGTACAAAACCGCTCCGGATTCCGGGGCGGCTTTTTGTTTTCCAGTGCTTGGAATTTTCTCCGGCAATAGTTCCAATCCTTGGAAAACAAAAAGTTAGAAACTTTAAGATTTACACAGAGCTTTGACCGGATTAAAAATCACCCCGCACACACGAGGTGTGCATATGCTAAGGGTTCATTAACTGGAGGAGTATGCAATGAGCAAAAGTTCGGTTTCCATATTATCTGTATTCGTTCTGGCTACTATGGTTTTTTCGTTGACGGGATGTCTTGTGGCCCCGTTTGTTCCACCGTCCGGCATGGCCTATTCGCAGTTTGACGCCCCGTTGGATGTTGACTTCCAAAACACAGATCTGAGCGGAATGAAAAAAGGTACTTCTGAAACGATGAGTATTCTCGGTCTGGTTGCCACCGGTGATGCCAGTGCCCAGGCAGCAGCCAAAAACGGCGGTATCACCAAGATCGTTCATGCAGACTATGAATATTTCAACGTCCTTGGTGTTGTGCAGAGAACTACAGTCATCGTTTACGGAAAATAAGGATACCCTCCATGAAAACAATCACACTGGCCATGCTGGGCATCGGCCTAATGGTGTTTTCCGGATGCGCATCGCCAAAATCTGCATTCGTTCCACCAATCGGTGGTTTGTACACCAATTATAAAGCACCGTTGCTGACTACATATGACGATGCATCAGTTAGCGGAAACAGCGGAGATGCTTCTGCTGAATATATTCATGTTCCATTGCTGTTAGGCGGGCTTTTTGAGTTTGCCTTTGGCGATTGTTCGCTCGATGCGGCCGTAAGCGACGGACGGTTTACCCATGTCGGAGCTGCCGATTATGAATTCTTCAGCGTTCTCGGGGTTTACGCGAGAACTACCGTGCACGTTTACGAAGCACCAGCTGTTGTAAAATAAACAACAAACACAATAAATGCCGCTCCGGATACGGGGCGGTTTTTGTTTATAAAAAACAAATGAATACGAAAAGGGAAACCTGATGAATGAAAAACCAGAAATAACAAAATACAAAGGTTCCCGCTATATCTGCGGTCTGCTGTTGGTATTGATAGTGCTGTTTTCTTCTGGTTGCACAACAAGTCACATTCGACGGGACGTT
The DNA here is from genome assembly GCA_041674365.1 of Kiritimatiellales bacterium. GTDB lineage: Bacteria > Verrucomicrobiota > Kiritimatiellia > Kiritimatiellales > Tichowtungiaceae > Tichowtungia. Next base: position 3,411 of record JBAYVX010000073.1, read on the forward strand.
TCACAAAACCCGCTTCCCAAAATGGCGCAATTTGCTCAAGCCAATGATTACAAAGTGGATTGGAATGGAACTGACCACCTAACGGTTTCGAAAAATGTTAACTGGGGAATGCTGTTATTGCTTAGACGGGACAAGTTCGCCGGAGATATGGATTATAAAAACGGTGTTCTCTATGCCGATATGAGCCTCGAAATGCGGGACTTCTTGTTCTACTACGTGCTTCGCATCCCCCCGATGACTATGGAACTTAAACCCCAGCTCATGGGGGCGGCGGTAACACCATCTCCCCGACGGTGTGCCAATGAGCTTTTTAAAGCTGCCGGACTCCGACCTGAATGGTGATAAAAGCACAGCACTGTAAAAAAACTTAAGCCGCTCAGGATTCCGGGGCGGCTTTTTTTTTGATCGTAACACCCGCGTTTAAACGCACGTGCTACTAAGATAGTCTTTATTTTTGATAGGTCTGATTTTTGAGAACCGGCAGTAGCGATTTTGTGTTGGTATCCGGTTGAAAGACATATTCTTTAATCACTGTTTCCACAAGTTTTCCGTTTGCATCGTATTTTCTTTCAACCGTGCGGGAATATTGTGGGAGCGTACATCCTGAGACAAGGATGCAAAGACCGACCATTGATAAGGCCAGGAACATACTCTTCTTCATTTCTTAATTCTCCTTCTTTTGTCCTTTGTTGCTTTGAATTCTGACGCCCGGACAAAACAAAGACATCAGAATTCTAAGTATTTTTCGCCCCTAACGATCCGCCGAAATGCGGACAGCTTAGCAGGCATTTTTGTCTTTCAAAGGAAAAAGCTGGGAGGCACTGTAAATTTTCAAGCGGCCTTGGAAAAACCGGGGCATAAAGGTTCCAACCATTTGAAATAGGCAGCCCCGCCGCAGTCGGTTAGTACGCCAGAGTAAAAAACCAAGGACTTTGGTGTAGTCGAAGGAGATTATTTCTTCCGTAATTTGATAGCGTCGACTTCGATTTCGAAGAGGAGGTCGTGGCGGCAGACGTCGGCGTGCGAAACAGCCAGCGGGAAACGCGGGATACCCAGCGCGGTGGCGATATGGCGGTAGATAGGCAGATAGTCCATGTCTTTAAAATAGGCGATACCGCGGAAGAGATCCGCCCAGTCCATGTCACGCGAATCAAGAATGGCTTTAACGACATCCATCGTGAGCCGGATCTGTTTTTCGGGATCGCCCTGATAAATACTTTTGCCATCTGGATCAATGCTGGCGGTTCCGGAGATGAGCAGACTGCGGTGCGTTGGAAGCTGAATTTCGACGGCGCGGCTGAAGGAACTTTTGTAGTTAAGCGCCGAGTTTTGAAGGGGCGAATCAACGGTATGGATTTTCACCTGGTCGGTTTTAGGCTGAATGGCGAGCACGTCCATGACAATGGCGGCACCAAAGGGGTTGCCTGCACCGATGCCTGTACTGGCGGGCACCATATGATTGAAAACATCCGCCTCTTCGAAAAAGGCGGTACGGACGCGGTTAAAGTCGCCATACCAGTCCAAGAGCTGGTCGAGATATATCCATGTGCGGACGGTGTCGGTAAAGCGGAAGCCGTTTTCCTCAAGCGCAGCCTGCATGATCTGGAAAGCAGAACGAGTCTGGACGATGCGGGATGCGTGGAGATTGGCCGGTAGAATTCCACGTAACCGGCAATAACGGGCGTGTTCATCTTCGTAGGTAAAGCCGACATCGCGACCGTCAAGCTTGACGGGGTTGGGGTTGATGCCGGAAATAGCGACGGCCTGCATGGAATAGATACCGCCGTCTTTGCAGGCATCGCCCTGCAGCCAGACCACCGGCCAACCGGCATTGGCGGTTTCGGCAATGAATTCCGGATAGTGCCGGTTTCCGGCAAAAACAAACTGACTGAGAATGGATGCATCAAGCCCTTCCGCCGTTTTACGGAGGAGTTGATTCATGTTCTGCCCGGACTGCACGGTGATGCAATGCTCGGCATGAGACGGCAGGCTGAGTGTGGCAGTGTCTGTGTCACAGCTGGTTTTTGAGATTCGTGCAGTCAAAACGCGTCCTTTCAATCAATGATTTGTATGGAAATGGCATCAATAGAGAAATCCAATGCTTTGTTGTTCATAAATTTCTGAACCGGATTATAGCCGGGATCTTTCGGCGATTTTGTAATCCGAATAGTTCCGTTGAGAAGAACTGTCGCGGTGTCGCCGGGTTCAGCATTTGGGCTGACACTCAAAATCACTTCCCCCCCCACCCTGTCCAGGGTCGTGGTTTTCAGGGTCAGCCATTCCGGAGGTTCTGCCAAGGTCAGCCGGATGATTTTCCGGGCACCGTTCAGCCACCTCACGGTGGAATTTAAGGTGATTTCACTACCGGGACGGGCACGAAATACGCCATCTTTAGGGATATTCAGACTCACGGTTACCGGCTCGGGATCGGTTATCTGAACCAGCAGTTGTTGTGCGGGTACCAGATGGCGATAGAGGAATGCCTGCATCATATCCTCTGCCGGGATCGCGCGACGATGAACCGTTCGCGAACCGCAGGCGGCTTTGCCTTCAATTTCAAGTGTCATCATCTGTTCTTCAGCCCGTGGCTTGGCGACGATCATGATTTTTGCGGAATCGACCCCTTCAGGAATTTCCGCCCGTTGAAGTTCAACGCCGTAGGGCGCATCCATGACGGATAAATCAATTGGTCCGGTAAACCCGCCATAGCGAATGGCATGAACGGTTGCAATCGCTGCGCCGTTTCGTGGAATACGCAGGCTGGACGGAACAATTCTCAACTGGAAATCGGGGTGTTCTTTACCGATTGATAAGCGATAGGCATAATCGTTGCCCCCTTTGTTCTGCTGGTCGTCCAGCCGTACAAAGTAGGTGCCGTTTTCCGGCAGTGTAATATCAATGCGGGAGTCGGCCTGATGTGTGATCAATCCGAAGCTTTTGTCTGCGACATCATCATTCAGTGCCAGAAGATGCTGTGTATCATCAAACAGCGTTAAGCAGGAATCGAGGGGCGACCCCAGTCGCCGGGCAAAAACTTCGATGGTTTTTTGCTCCCCCCGGCGCCCTTCGAAACGGAACCAGTCCTGATCACCGGGCTTTTCGATTGTCCCGTTGATTACTACGGCATTGGTTACAAGACAGGCTTCTGAAACCAGATTGTCGGGCTCAGTTTCAAGCCGGTCGGGCAGCGGCGATACACTAAAAACTCTCCGGTTGGAAAGAAGGCCATTATTTTCAACCTGAATCTGTTGGATGTCCGGGGCATTTCCACCGGTTTTGATTGTCATTTTTTTACACGGGAGATTGACGCCGGAAAGAGCCACCGTCACCTCACTGTTTTCGGATCCACCCAGCGGGAATATCCGTTCAATAAACGGGGTTTCACCGATTGAAATGCGATAGACGAAATCCTCACGTCCGCGAAAAATTGAATCCCGAATGGAAAGAAAATAGGATCCATCTTCGGGCACATTATAAATTAACACCGGGTCTGGATCGAAACGGAAGTCATCATCATAGGCAACTTCATTGCCTTCTGCATCGTACAGTGTCATGACGGCTTGAAACCAGCCGGGAACCGCATCCGCCAGATAGGGAACCAATGAGCGGGCGTCTGCCTGAAAAACCAGCGTCTGCCCTTTACGGGCGTTAAACTGAAAGTAATCCACATCGCCTGGCATAATCTGACCGTTCACAATTACCGGCAGCTTCGGCAGGTGTTCTGCCGATGTCACTTTGTCATTCGGCTCCAATTCAACCGTTTCAAACGTCTGCCCAATCTGAAACAGTAACGGATTGGAGAGCCCGTTCGTGGTAATTACCCGCAATTCATGGTCGCCCGGTTTGGCATCCGCCGGCAACGTGATTTCCAGTGTAATCCGTTCGGCAATTTGCGGATTAAACTGCTTTTTGGCCGCCATGGCTGGATTCATTTTATCCTCGCGGCGCATTTCCATAACCATGGCCGCCTCCTGATCGATCTGTTCAATCTGCCGCTGTATCTGCTGTCTGATCTGTTCATCCTGTTCTTCATTCAGTTTTGCTTCTAGGATTTCCTTCGAACGACGTACCCGGTTTGCCTCCTGCCGATCGTAGATGCGCAGGTAATCGGTCATCCGGACTTCAACCGGAATGCCGAACAAATGGATGCCGGAAAAATCCTTTAAATACTGCCCGCCGATTATCACGGTCAATGTGGTTCCCGGCGTTCCGCCGGCCGGATAAACAAACCCGATATGGGGAAGTACCGCAGCGGAAAGAATCGCGGCAGATGCCGAAAAAACGAGGAGACTCAAGCATGCCGATTTTCTCATATCATGATCTCCCGGAGAAGTCCGCCGCTTTCAATCTTGATATTGCTGTCGGCCAGTGGAGAAATAAATGCTGTTTTTCCATCAGGTGTCGGCAATGTGCCGTTCGGATCAATTCCCATCAGTTCGTAAAGGCTTGCGGTTAAATCCCATGGATAAACCGGACGATTAACAACTTCTTCACCGCGCTGACTGGTTTCACCAACAACCTGCCCTCCTTTGAATCCACCGCCGGCGACAAGGTGCGAGAAAGCTTTTCCGTAGTGACTGCGTCCGCCGTTCCATGGAGCGTTCCAGTCAATCTTTGGTGTTCGTCCGAATTCGCCGCCGCACCAGACAATCGTGGTATCCAGCAGCCCGCGATCCGACAGATCCTGCAGGAGAGTCGAAAGTCCGCTGTCAAGCTGCGGCAACATTTGTGCCATCAGTTCAAAATGCTTTTTATGTGTGTCCCAACCCGGAGCATTGATGGTGAC
>JBAYVX010000074.1:0-8195 GCA_041674365.1 Kiritimatiellales bacterium
ATGCGCCGGAATCGTCGCGCCTTTGGTAAAAATGGATGGAAATTAAACTTCTCACCCGCATTTCATATTCGTCGTAATTCATCCCCATTATTTCCATCCATTTTTATGAAGACTATGCAGGGAAGTACTCGGTTGTATAGCGGAAAACCCGCACGGTGTCCGACCAGTAATTTGCCGGCAACCCCGCCTTCCGTTTCAGATGAGCCCAGAAAAGCTCCTTCTGCGGAAGCTCTTCCCAGACGCTCGGCAGAAACGTTCCGCGATGAAATCCGTCCTGAAGAATCAGTCCGTCGAGGCCGGGGCGAATCTGGTTCAGCACATCCTCTTCAGAAATAAACGACATCTCTTCCGGCGGCGAGAGAACGGAAATATGAATTTCGAGTTTTTCAAATTCCTTTTTCGTCAGCGGCGGGAAACGCGGATCTTCGAAGGCGGCGGCGCAGGCGTTGGCGACAACATCCTCGGCCAGCGGCCGGCAGGCTTCCAGCATACCGATGCAGCCGCGCAGCTGCCCGCCGATTGTCAGCGTTACAAACGTCGCCCTCTTTTCCAATAATTCTGCCGGAATCTTTTTTTCCAATGTTTGGAAAAAATTATGTACCGCAACGCAGTTGCTTTCCAAACATTGAAAAATCGCGTCGTGCGCAATCGCAAGCAACTGCTGCTGCTGATCTCTTTTCATATCGCCGAGTGTACGTTTTTCCCCATTTAAAGCTAGTCCTGTCCTGACAATCTGTTACAACCCTCGCGCATCAAAAAAGGATTTTTATGGCGACTAAACAGACAAAAATTATCTGCACTCTGGCGGATAACCGGTGCGAACCTGATTTTATCCGGCAATTGATTGAAAGCGGTATGGATGTCGTCCGCCTGAATACCGCGCACATGGATATCGCCGCCGCTGATAAAATTGTCGCGAATATTCGTGCCGTGTCGGATCGTGTCGGCATTCTTCTGGACACCAAAGGCCCGGAAGTTCGCACCTGCAATTTGACTGCACCGCTTTCGCTCAAAACCGGCGATCGCATTGAAATCGGGGTGAATCACGTTCCAAAAAACGGATTTCAGGTTTCCTACAGCGGTTTCGCTGAGGAGGTTCCGGTCGGCAGCCGCATTCTGATTGACGACGGACTGATTGCTCTGCGCGTTGAGCATCAAACGCCCGACGTACTGGTCTGCACCGCGCTTAATGATGGCGAAATCAAAAACAAAAAAGGCGTCAATGTGCCGAGCGTTCAGCTCGATCTGCCGGCGCTGACTGAAAAAGACGCCGAGTTTATCGACTGGGCCACACGCAGTTCTGTTGACTTCATTGCCCACTCCTTTGTTCGCAGCCGGGAAGATGTGCTGGCGATTCAGGGCATTCTCGACCTTCGGCACAGCCCGATCAAAATCATCGCCAAGATCGAAAACCACGAAGGCGTCAAAAATCTGGAATCCATTCTGGACGTTGCTTATGGCATCATGGTGGCGCGTGGTGATCTCGGCATCGAAATTCCGGCCGAAGAAGTTCCCGGCGTTCAAAAAGAAATGATCAAAACCTGCATCCGCCGGATTAAGCCGGTGATCACCGCCACGCAGATGCTGCAATCAATGGTCGACAATCCGCGCCCCACCCGCGCCGAAGTCAGCGATGTCGCCAATGCCATCTACGACGGCACCGACGCCATTATGCTCAGCGGCGAAACGGCTTACGGAAAATTCCCGCTCGAAGCGGTTCAAATGATGGCGAAAGTTGCCCGTACCGTGGAGGCGCAGAAAGAATCGCTGCTGAACACACTGCCGGTCTTTCAGCAAACCAGCGATCTGATGCCGCGTAATCATCTGGCCAAGGCCGCCGTTTCGTGCGCCGCCGCCCTGCCCGTCAAGGCGATCATCACCAGCACCAGCGCAGGACGAACCGCGCGCATCTGCGCCTCCTACCGCGGAAGTATTCCGATTCTGGCGCTGTCGGAGCACATGAGCACCGTCCGCCAGCTTTCGCTCAGCTATGGTGTCTATTCGGCACAGATTGATGTCGCGCAGACGACGGATCATGAACTGGTCCGGATCTGTCTGCGTAAAATGCTGGACGAAAAACGGATTGAGATGGAAGACCTGATCGTCTTCATCGGCGGCGGACACATCGAAGCTTCACAGCACACCAACTTCCTGCAGATCGAAACGCCGGCGCTGCTGCTGAAACAGTAGGCCTATTCGTAAAACGCAAACGCGCCGTAGCCGACCACCTGATCGCGCGGCCCGGCGGTGTCACCGGAGTTGCGCAGATCAATTAGCTCCGCACGCATTTTCTTCTGTTTTGCCAAATGCAACAGACCGCAAATTGGTACAAGACCGCAGGCGTTGTCATAGTCCAATCCGCGTTCGTCGAGCGCTGTAATTGCTTTGGCCGCAGCCGAATCCATCTCGCGGGCGGTTTTATAACTTTCGTAATGACTTAGGTCCGAACTGATCACGATCAGCGTCTCCGGCCCGCCCCACAGTTTTTCCAGCACATCCGACACCGTTTCGGCGGACGCCTCGCCCGCAACCAGCGGAATCAGCCGGAATTCCCCGAGCACTTCCTGAAGAAACGGAATCTGCACCTCGAGACTGTGCTCCAGCTCGTGCGCGGCATCGTTAACCGGTACGCTGGCCGGACACTCCACCGGAACATCGCCGAGCGGCGTGCGCCAGAATGAAGCGGACGATCCCGCCAGCCCGCGCAAGGGAATGCGGTGTGACGGACCGATCAGTACAACGCGCGAAATTGTTGATGGAACACGAATGTACGCACTTGCGGCAATCGGGCCGGAATAAATGGTTCCGGCGTGCGGAACAATGATCGCCTTCGGGTGCGGCCCCGGCTTCGCCGCGGCCATAAAACCTTCGATCATCGCGCGCAGCTTTTCCGGTTCCGCGGGATAAAACATTCCCGCCACCGCTGGTTCTCGAACACTCGCTTTCATGACGCGTATTTTAATGAATGCACTCAGAATAAAACAGCGTTATTCTTCCACCATGAAAACGGCGCGTTACTGGCACATGCGGAAAGACGGCCTCATCGAATGCACGCTCTGCCCAAGGCACTGTCGAATTGCCGACGGGAAACACGGCGCCTGCCTCGTCCGGCAGCGCAAAGGCGATCAATTGATGGCCGCCTCTTACGGCCTCATCTGCGGGCTGGCGGTCGATCCCATCGAAAAAAAACCGCTTTATCATTTTCTGCCCGGCTCAACTACGCTGTCCTTCGGAACCGTCGGCTGCAACCTGCTGTGCGGCTTTTGCCAAAATGCTCACCTGAGCCGAGCAGGAACCGTGACTGGGACAAAAATCACACCCGAACAGATTGCAGAGGCCGCAATCCGCGCCGGTTGCGAAAGCGTGGCGTTCACTTACAACGAGCCGACGGTCTTTCTGGAATTCGCCGTCGATACGGCGAAGGTCTGCCACGCGCGCGGACTCAAAACCGTGGCCGTCACCAACGGATGGATCGAGCCGGAAACGCGCAAAGAATTCTACGCGCACATGGACGCCGCCAACGTCGATCTGAAAGCCTTCACCAATCAGTTCTATCAAAAGCTCTGCGGCGCGACCCTTCAGCCGGTGCTCGATACCCTCGTTTACATCCGGAAAGAAACAGACGTGCATCTCGAAGTCACCACACTGCTTATTCCGGGCTGGAACGATTCGCCCGCTGAAATCGACGCGATGACAAAATGGGCCGTCACCAACCTTGGCCCGGATGTGCCTTGGCACTTCAGCGCCTACCGCCCGACCCGCGAATGGAATGAAGCCCCACCGACGTCATTGCAAAGCCTGCTGGACGCCAAAAACATCGCCGAAATTAACGGCCTGCAATACGTCCATCTCGGAAACGTCGGCATCGCGGTGTGAAAGAAGGCCTTGGGCTTTTCTGCCTTCGGCAGACAGAACTTTTTTCCAATGTTTGGAAAAATAAAAAAGCCGCCCCGGAGACCGGAGCGGCTTTTCGATGAGGCAAGGTCGCCTTACTTGGTGATGACTTTGATCAGGTCAAGCACTTTGCAGGAATAGCCCCATTCGTTGTCGTACCAGGAAACGACTTTGACGAAGGTGCTGTCGAGCTGGATGCCGGCTTTGGCATCGAAGATCGAGGTGCATTCTTCATCACGGAAGTCAGTGGAAACAACGGCTTCTTCGGTGTAACCAAGGATGCCCTTGAGCGAACCTTCGGAAGCTTCTTTCATCGCTGCGCAGATGGCTTCGTAGGTGGCTTCTTTTTTGAGGTTGACGGTGAGATCAACCACGGAAACGTCGGAGGTCGGTACGCGGAAAGCCATACCGGTGAGCTTGCCGTTGAGTTCCGGAATCACTTTGCCAACCGCTTTAGCCGCGCCGGTGGAAGACGGAATGATGTTTTCGAGAATGCCGCGGCCGCCGCGCCAGTCTTTATGAGAAGGACCGTCAACGGTTTTCTGAGTAGCAGTAGCAGCATGTACGGTGGTCATCAGGCCTTTTTCGATACCGAATTTGTCATTGAGAACTTTGGCGATCGGAGCCAGACAGTTGGTGGTGCAGGAGGCGTTGGAAACGATGTCCTGACCGGCATAGCTGTCGGTGTTGACGCCGCAGACAAACATCGGGGTCGCGTCTTTGGACGGAGCGGAAAGAACCACTTTCTTGGCGCCGGCCGTGATGTGTTTGCGGGCGGTTTCATCGGTCAGGAAGAAACCGGTGGATTCAACGACAACTTCAGCGCCGACTTCGTTCCACTTCAGGTTCGCCGGATCTTTTTCAGCCGTGATGCGGATCGCTTTGCCGTTGACGACAAGTTTGCCGTCTTTGACTTCTACGGTGCCTTTGAACTGACCGTGTACGGAGTCAAATTTGAGCATGTATGCCAGATAGTCGACGTCCAGCAGGTCGTTAATGCCGACCACTTCAATATCTTTACGGGCACACGCTGCACGGAATACCATGCGGCCGATACGTCCAAAACCGTTAATACCAATCTTTGTAGCCATTCTATTTCTCCCTTTGTTAGCCCTGCTCAGGCTGTTTTTCTATAAAATCCCGCGAACCCTACCGGAACACCCCCACCCCGTCAATCCTATGCTCCCGCAAACTTGACATGTCCGTCTTCTCCCCTGAAACTCAGTCAAACATAAGGATTTTTATGATCAAACGCTCTTATCTTCTCACCCGCGTCATGGGTATTCCGGTTCGGGTGCATATCACGTTGATTATATTGCTCATCCTGGCCGCCTTCACCACAGGGCTGATCGGTGTGCTCTATGCCGCCGGACTTTTTGCCAGCGTTGCCGTTCACGAACTCGGACACTCCTGGGTCGCCATCCGCAAAGGCTGCCGCGTTCATGAAATTATGCTGCTGCCGATCGGCGGTGTCGCCAAAATGAGCGGGCTGCCGTCACGTCCAATGGATGAGATTCTCATTGCAGTCGCCGGGCCGTTGACCAGCCTGGTGCTTGCCGGTGTTTTTCTGTTTCTGAGCAGCACAGGGTTTCTGATGATGCTGTTCGTCAGTCTGGCCGGGATCAATCTGATGCTTGGTCTGTTCAACCTCCTTCCTTCGTTTCCGATGGACGGCGGGCGCATCTTCCGTGCCTTCATGACGCCGCGTATGGGCCGCCTGAAAGCCACGGCGCTGGCCGCGCGTATCGGCCGGATTTTCGCCGTTGCGATGGGCATCACCGCTTTATTCAGCGGACTTCCCGGCTTCAACAAATTGCTTTTAATCGCCGTCGCAACATTTATCTATCAGGCGGCAGGCGCAGAATACCGTGCGGTTTACGCCCAGCAGATGAGCCAGGAATGGTTTACGGTAGAGCCGCAGGCAGACATCTATGTCAGCCCGCCGCCTTACGCACACAAAGCTCCGCCCGTTTGGAAAGAATGGAAAAAGAAAACCAACGCCTTCTTCAACGACCTGTTTAAAAACTGGCAGTAATCCGGCAGAAAACCGGTAACTTTTAACTGATAACCGGTTATTCCACTACGGCATGGTAAACGCCTGACGGACTCTCTCTGCATTCGGTTTCGGATAACGGAAAAACTGATCCCAGAGAATCAGCAAGATCAAAATTACAGCCGCCGTTCCAAAAACGGATATCCAGAATTTTTTGCTGAACTTCGGATCTTTCATCCGATGCTGAAACCGGCGGAATCCGCTGTTGCGGCGGCGGCGGCGATGTGTATTCGAAAGATCGGGATTCACCGCCTCATCAAAGCTTTTGCCATGCCGGCGACGGCGACTGCGCTGCTGTGAAACCGGAGCGTCTGTCTTCTTCATCCAAGGGGATTCTTTTACTTCATAAATATCGGATAAGGCCATCGCGTATTCCTTAATTTCTGCAACGCTACACAACCAACCCGCTCATCACAATTCCAAACCTTTTGCAAAAGCGGCCGCCGCCGCAAACAGAAGCTCCCGGCTGCGGCGGATCGCCTCATCCGTGCTCATTCCGTCCGGTTGAAGCGCCGCCGCAAAATCCACTCCTGCCGTACGCCATTCAGCTTCGTTCAGCCGGACGCATCCGGCGATTACGCCGGTCTTCGCACCCGACTGTTTCGCCAGCCGTGATACGCCATCCACCACTTTGCCCTGCAACGACTGCGAATCGAATCGGCCTTCACCCGTCAAAACCCAGTCTGTGCCCTGCAACGCACCTGCCAAACCGATCGTTTCCATCACCATATCCACACCGCGCACCAGTTTGCCGTTCATAAACGCCACCGCGCCGAACGCCAAACCACCCGCCGCGCCCGCGCCCGGCAAATCGCGAAGATTAGAATCACCGGCCGAGCCGGTTTCCAAGGTTTGGAAAACATTCTCCGAAAGTTTCCAGAGTTTGGAATCGAGTTCTTCGACCATCTCCGGCGTCGCCCCTTTTTGCGGGCCGTACACATGCGCCGCACCGTTCGGGCCGCACAGTGGATTGGTTACATCGCACAGCACATCCACTTCAGGCATCGCCAGATTTTCCGGCGGTATCATGCTTCCAATGTTTGGAAACTTCCAGCCAAGTGCCTCGGCCGCGCCGACGCCGCCATCGACGGTCGCGCTGCCGCCGACCGTCAGCAGAATTTTTCGCGCGCCTTTTTCAATTGCAGCTTTAATCAGCTCGCCGGTGCCATACGTCGTCGCAATCATTGGATTACGTTCTTCGGGTTTCAGCAGCGGCAAGCCGCTGGCTTTGGCCATTTCGACCACGGCGGTTTTTGATTCGGGCATCCACGCGAAACCCGCCTTGACCTTCATCGAAGGAAGCGGGCCGGTCACCGTCATGGGAATCCATTCGCCGCCAAGCGCGGACATCATTGCTTCGGCGGTACCTTCGCCGCCGTCGGCCATTGGTAGAATAATAGTTTCAATATCCGGTCGAATGGAACGGATTCCGTCGCGAACGGTTTCGCATACCTCGCGCGCCGAAAGGTTTCCCTTGAACGAATCAAATGCCAGAACGATTTTCATACCGCTTTTTACCATCTATAAATATTCCCGGGAATCCTCAACCTGTGTAAGGTTCAGCCATGAAACGGATCACTGCCGCACTCATCTTGGCGTTCACTCTCGTTTCGTCCGGAAAGGAATTCCGGACGGATTTTTTAACACCGGAATACTACAACGGCCATTTAAAAAAAGAGGCTGATCATTTTTTGAGCTGCGTCCATAAAGAACAGTTCCGTCATCCGCTGACTGATGCCGCCGGAAAAGTCCCTGATTATGCGATTCCGAACATGGGAAAATTCGGGGCGGAAAAAGGCCGGGGCCGACCGATGCAGTATCATCCGGCGGTTGATTTTCATGTCGGAGCCCGTGAAACGCTTGTTAATATTTATGCTGCTCATGACGGAACAGTTGCCGCCGTCCGGAATGCGCCGAAATACCGGCAGTATTTATCCGTCACCAAAGAGATCCGCGACGACGACGGGAAGGTCGTCGGCAAACTCGTTACGATTTATGCTCATCTCGATCTGGATCTGGATGAAGCCGACGGCTTGATTATGGACGGCAAGACCGTGCACAAAGGCGATCTGCTCTCAGAACATCTCTACTCCGGCACGATGGGCGGCCCGCACCTTCATTTTGAGATCCGCTATTACCGCCCAGCGGACAAAGGTACTGAAGAATTTTACGGCTTTGCGTTTCCCGGCAGACCGTCGGAGCTGAGCGAACCGTCGGCAGGCGGCTGGCAGTATGGATTCTGGAACCC
>JBAYVX010000075.1:0-8190 GCA_041674365.1 Kiritimatiellales bacterium
GACTTCCTTTGAACGTGGATTGAGAAATCCTGAAAGAGCCCGAATTAACCGAAAACAAACTGAAAATCAAAGACTTACGACGATAATGCCGAAAAGGGGTGGTTTGAGAAAAAAAAGCCCATGATCGGCGATATCTCAATGGTTTGAGAATGAAATCAGCCGGCTAAAACTGGTTTGAGAATGAATTTCAACGGCCGGGCAAGTGGATTGCATACCACCTGCCCGGCCTCTTGTTTTACGGTTATGGCAGGTTATGGATCAGGAGTTCAAACCGGTCTTTCGACCTGGTGACGCTGCAGGTCCGGCTGTTACCAGAACTATATTTGGTGGCAATCTTGATCTGGTGAAAGGCTTTGAACATCTTGCGGATATCAGCGTGGTCGTTTAAAGACAGGATAAAACGGCCTTTTATAGCCTTTGAAGCATCGTAAAGACGCATGAAATCGGCATCCTCGAACGGCCGGAAGTAATCCTGGGACACGTGGTAATATGGCGGATCTATATAGAAGAAGGTGTCTTTCCGGTCATATTTCTCGATACATTTACAGGCGTCGAGGTTTTCAATGGTTACCCGCTGGAGACGCCAATGAGTTTCCAGGAGGGATTCTTCAAGCGTCAGCAGGTTCAGATTTGTCGGCCGCTGCGCTCCAGCGCCAAAGGTGCGGCCGGAGGTTTTACCGCCAAAGCCAAGGCGCTGAAGGTAATAATACCTAACGGCGCGCTGAAGATCAGTGAGAGTTGACGGATCCTTGCGATTTTCAAGTTCGAACAGTTTCCGTGAAACTATTGCATACTTGAAATATTCAAGGAATGGCTGGAGGTGGTTCTGGATTACGCGCCAAAAATTAACCAATTCGCCATCGAGGTCGTTGATGACTTCTGTGGTGCTTGGTTCTTTCTTGAACAAAATCCACGCGGCGCCGCAGAACGGCTCGCAATAGCAGGTGTGATCGGGGATCATGGGAACAATGCGTTTTGCAAGACGGCTTTTGCCGCCGAAATATGAGATAGGACTATTCATGGGATTATCCTTCGGATATGATGCCGGGCTATTAGCTGGGAGCCAGCTGGAGAGTAGCCTTGGCTAGGTGGGTCCGTTGAAAGCGGATTCGATGGAGGGGGATTTTCCCGAAGTTTATTCTCTGGCACTGTTTAGTTGATGGGCACCTCCTTTCTGATTTTTGCATAATAATTGAAGAGCCTTACTGACGGATTCAATACCTTTGATTCGCCTATCGATGGCAACAAGGTGATGCCATGCAGAAATTAGCTTCGTGAGTTTTAATTCTCGGCCATGGGGAAGAGTAAAGAGCCATTTTCCCCCTTGTTCTTCAACCGCTTTTTTTGATCGCAAAAATTCCAATATTTTATCGTACTGTGCTCTCATCCGGTTGATTTCTTTGATCTTATTTTTAAGTTCGATGAGGCGAAGCAAATTATAATTTATTGAGCATGGATATCCGGTCAGTGTAAGGGCCATATATTCAATGATGGAAGCCTTGCTGTAATTTCTAAACAATCGAATGGCTTCCTTTTGATCAGTGGTCATTTGATTCCTTCCATTAAAATCTGGCCGGAGTCGCGCTCGAAGACGAGTTCCGGGCGGCGGACCTGGCGGGTCAGGGTCATGCGAAGGCGGCGCTTGGCGCGGAGGTTAACCAGGGCCATAATGTTGTGCTTGCGCTCGCGTGCGTAATGATCTTCCCACTCGGCCGGCGTGGCCAGGGAAATATGCTTGAATCCCTTGTTCCCGCCGATTGCAATCATGGTGCAAAGGCCCGGCCGATCGTCAATAGCCCGCAACTGGCGCTCGGTGACTCCGAAGCGCTCGCACAGTTCGCGGGATTTGACCCATTCGCCGCGCTCCAGGAGATAGGATTCAATTTGTGGGGACAAATTCATTTTTGATTTTTTAATTCATCCCAGGCGGCCTCAGCCTCTTTGAGCGTGGAAAACTTTTTCCAGGTCTGCCAGGATTTGTCGACTCTATGACCATCTGCCATTTTGCCACTCAATCTGAAGACAGTTATTTTATAGGGGAAGTCTTGAGTTAACGCGTTCATTATTCCGCGATAGTGCACACCCTGGACTTCAATTTCTTCAATCATTGTCAGCCTTCTTTATTAATCACGGCCTGGTTCCGCGAGATGTATTCGACCACGGCCGGCCAGCGGCCGATCCAGGGCTGGTCAGTCAGCCAGTCAAGATATGCCGCCGGGACTTTTTCCATCGGTTCGCCTTTATGCGCGCCGAAGGGGAATGGATCGCTGTCGGTTAATGGGATCATTTTTCATTTACCTCAAAGAAATTAAGAGCGCCCTTTAATGGACGGAAAGACAGCGGGCGCGAATCGCTGAGGACAAAGCCGTATGGTCCACAGAACCATTCTGAATCGTGATGCGACACGCAGTCGAGAATCAAAGTCTCCCCTACAACACCGCCTCGCTCAAGTTCTGCCGCACAGGGGATCTGCGGCCAGAGGGATGGAGCAAATCCAGCGACGAATGTTATGCAGGCATCATACTCGTCCCGCGTCATGCCCTTGCTTGCATGGATCAGCACACGGCCTCGGAAGCACGTTGACCATGTTCGATTTTCAATATTCTTCCAGCCGTTCACGATCAGCCACGCCCAGGGCTGCCTGATGCTCAATGCTTTCATAGGTTCCTTTCCCAGGGTTCGACCCAGGGGATGCCGATCAGATTGAATAGCTCGCGCTCTTCGCGGACCGGGATTTTATGGCCATCCTTGACCAGATGACCGTCCGTGCTGTGGTAGCCGGCGCGGAACCACCCGGTGGCGAGGACTTTATGGGAGTACGCCGCGCTCCCGGTCCGCATGGCGAAGATCAGTCCCCAGTTGTCATAATCAGCCATAAAGAGATCAAGCTTGATTCCTTCCGGCAATATCCGCTGGGTATATTTCCCGGTGGGTTTACCTTTTACGGCCGGCCAGCGGTTGACCAGAATGCAGAATTTTGGATGCGTCACTATATTGCTGAACAGCATGCCATCGTCGACACGTTTTGGAATCGCCACAATTTCAATATCTCCGACCTCCGGCTTGCGCCGGCGGATGCTCCCGGCGATTTCGATGCGGTCGCAGTACGGGGCCAGTTCGGACAGGATGCGTTCGGCGATTTCGGTTGCATAGTTGAGTTTCATCGTAATAATCCGATCACCCGTGCCATGTTCACCTGATCAAGATTCATTCCCAGATAGTCAGCCCGACAATCGTTAAACTGTAAAGGACTCCACCAATCCCGGCACTTCATAGTACTTTCAATGGTCTCAAATAATTCATCCTCATCCTTCTTATGGCATTCGATCCTGACCAATTCGCCGTTATCGAGAACCAGATCAATATATACATTCATCGTCTTCCTCCCCTTTCATGCGCTCTTTAAAACTCGATCTCATTCATGTAGTTTGTTCGTGAAACGATCCTCGTCCAATTCGCCTTCCGGGATGAACGCGACCTCTTTAAACTCGAAGTCGTCTCCGGAGGCCGTGCGGAACGATCCACCCACCACCCAGCCGTTGCGTTCGCCGTCGAACTGTAGCAGCAAATCAGGTACTGCTCGTACACGGCACAATGATATGCGGAGGATGTCGCACGGTTTACCGCACGTCCCGATTTCAGGATATTCCCAATCAATCGTTGTCTGTTTCGGATCTACCATGTTGTCTCCTATGCGCTCTTTAAAACTCGCTCTTGCTGATGCCGTTTATTGTGACGGATCAGGGCGTTCCAGATCCGCCAGAGGTGGTCCGCCGGCAGCTCTTCAAGAATTTGCGATTTTGGATTTTCGATTTTCGATTGCGGAATGAATCCCATATTTCTGGCGATGCCGAGAACATAAGCCTCCGTCACGGCTCCCTGGTTGATTGAGCGCCGGATATTATGCAAATGCCGGCGCTCGGCGGCTCGGCTGAAATAGTCAATTAAGGCCTGGTCCCCGGCCAGGATGGCAAAATGCAGCATGAGCGCGTCATAGTCATTGACCGGGTCAGCCTGCTTGGTGGAGTAAATCCCACATGCATCCAGCAATTGTTGGCGGTACCAGGTCTCATGGGCATGATCAATGCCGGGGCTCTGGCCGGCCCGGGAACATTCAGCCTGCCAGGCCCGCTCGACCAGGGGGCGGTATTTTGACTGTTGACGAGGGGTTAACATTTTATTTCACCAGAGTTCCGAATATTTTACCCGCCGCACAGCAGAGACCGGGCGAAGAGACTTAGGTAGGGGAGCGAGGCATTTTGCGAAACGTACCCAGCGTCCGCTCTTATCGCGTTTCACCGCTATGATTTTTATTGGATAGCCTGCCCAGGGATCCCGGCAGAAACCATTGTGTTCAAAACCATCCCCATCGCGGAAAAATATCCATTTTGTTCCCACTTTTAGACTCTGGGCTCTGCGTTTCTGTCGCCATCTTTTCACCTGTTCACGCGTCATTTTCATTTCCCGTCTCCTTCTTTCTTGGTCGCCTTTCAGGATTCCCACAGTTTGTTCATCATGTTACATCATCGTATTTATGTTTATCCACCGCCGCCTTGAGTATGGCCGTGCGCTTCGCATGCAATTCAGCGCGCTGTTCATCACTGAGAAAAGGGCTGGCAGGGTTTACGTCGGAGGAAACTGTTTTTTTAAAATCCTCTAATTTCCGGAAGTTCTTCACGCCGTGCTTGGCCCGGAACCATTCGCGCGCCTGTTTGCGTTTATAAAGTTTCAGGCATTCGCCCTTGTGGCATTTCATGAGCGGATGGGCATTTTTCGGCAGGGGCTTTGTGCAGATAACACATGGGCGGATAACCTTTCCGGCCGGCCCTTCGACGCGTTCGACAGACTCACCGCAGGCAGGCTCAGGGCAGGCTCGGCCGGGCGACCGCCGCCCTGCCTTGTTTTTGCGAATAGGACGGGCGCGAGCAAGCTCGGCCCCTACAGAAGATTGGTCCGGATCCGGACCTCCCGCCAGTAGTTCTGCCGGCGCGATGTTGAGGGTAATGCTTGCCAGCGCCTGGGCGGCGGCCGCCAGCGCAATTATTTCTTCCGTTGATATTTCAAGCAACCGCGCTCCTGTTTCAGTCCTTCCGATGATCTTCATTTTTATTATCCTTTTAAATGGCGGGGCCGGCCTGCCCGAGCTCGGTCAGGGAGGCCCTCACCCTAACTTTATTCCGGCTTTTCTTTGGTTTCAAAACTCACCCGGGGCGAGCTGGCTGTTGAGCAGAGTTTGAATACTTTGTTCGCCTCAGAGGCGGTTAACAAAGTATCCAATAACTTGCGGAAATGGCCCGGCTTGGGCTTCCAGACCGGGGCCTGATCAAAGAGCATTGGAAACTTGTTGCCACAGATTTTCTCAATCGTTTCGATCGTCTTGCCGATCCCGCTGATTTTATCTTTCAATGCCGGCGCCGGAAAATTAATCCGAGCGATATTCCCATCCTCGTCTTCCGCCGTCCATGACTTCCCGCCGCCTTCGGTCTCAGTGCATTCTTCCTGCCGGTATGTCGCCTCGGCAATGAGTGAGCATTTGATTTCCTTCAGCCGGGCGCTGCGCTCGGCGATCATACGATCAAGAATGATCGCTTCTGTGACTAATTTTTGAAGTTTTGCATCATGCATGGACCGGCTCCTTCGTTAAGTGTTTTTCGACGTGCGGAATTACAATTTTGATTTCCCTGGCATCCTTCTGATGCCGGATGATTTCGGCGACCTCGGCCGCAGAAGGCAATCCATATTCCTCCATGGCCTTGGCCAGCTGTTTCAGTTCGCCCAGGGCATCCAGCGGCATAATAAAGCGCTGGAGCTTATACATGAATTTTTCAAACAGCCGATCCTTGACCGGGTCGGCAAACTCCAGCTCCTTATGCAGGGTCTCCAGCTTGGCCCGCAGATCTCCCGCGTAAAAATTGAATGCATCCAGGTCAATCTCCACCAGCGCGGCCATGGCGCGCACCTGCGAATCGTCTATGGCCCTTCGACCTTGCTCAGGGCTGGCATCACTGCTTATTTTTGTTTTGTTCATTGTTTTGTTCTCCTTTTAAGACGGGCACGCGACGAGCGCGGCCCCTACGTTTTATTCTCCCTTGATGCTTAATTTCTGAATGATGTCGTGGGCCTGAACAAAATGATCCCATGACAGTTTTTTGTTTTCCCGCGAGGCCATGCGGGACGCGTTCTGCAAATACTTCACCACCATCCCGAGCCCGCTGGTATGAAGCATTTCCTTGATCACTTCCAGCGCCAGGTCCTCGGCCGGGGCCAGCCCGAATTTTTTTGCAATCCGGTCCAGGTCGGCCTTCGGCGGCTTGGAAGGTAATTGAATCTTGATCGTCCCGCGCCGGCGCAATTGTTCAAGCATCGAGGCCAGTTTGCCTTCCTGAATTTCGCGCCGCCAGACGTTGGTTCCGCAGAGCACCAGGCCGCAATGCGTCCGGTCGTATATTTCGCGGATGAGTTCAAGGACCTTGATCTGTGATCCTTTCTGGTAGGACAAAAAGCACTGGTGGGCCTCGTCAATGATGATGAGGGTTTTATCGTCAACCGCATTGAGAATGCTGTCCCGCATACCCTCGAAAGAGCGATATACGCTGACGAAGCACGCCCGCGCCATTTCCTTGGTGAAAAGCTGGACGCCGGCGCTGGCCGGCATGCGGATAAGTTTGGTCTGGCCGTGGTTGTTCCGGCGCGCATATTCCTCCAGCGCCATTGTCTTGCCGATCTGCGGATCGCCGTAGATGAAGGCCACGGATTGAGAGATCAGGGCGCCATCGCATGCGCGCCATATAATCTTGGCAATGCTGGTCTCGACAAAATCGAGTTTTACCTGGCCGGCGCGTTCCTGGACGATCCGCTTATAGCGGGCGATATCCGCGCAGATATTGTCGAGCTTCGCGCCGTAGGCGCAGTGAAATATGCGATGGATGGTCGTTGAATCCTTGCCGATCTGTTTCCCCGCCTCACCCAGGCTAAAATCCTGTTCCTTGCAGTAGCAATAAAACCACCAGATCAGGTCTGCCTGTATCTGCTCAATCTCCTTCTCCTGCACTTTTGCATGCAGTGTCTGTTTAATCTTGTCCGCGCTGATATTGATATTAGCCCGTTCCGAAGCCTCAGGGTGAGAAGCTCGATTGCCCGCAGTCTCTTGATTGGTCTCCATTATTTTTTCTCCGATTTTGCCCCGCAAAATCGCCCGGCATAGCGCCGCGCGACGACGGGCCATCTTTAAAACATTTTATCCATGTCATTAACCGCCTTGTCTAACGCCGTTTCCGATTCCTCTTCTTTATGTTCCAGTACCTCCTTCCTTTCATTCCGCGTGCCGAAAATATCTTCCAGATCGCCACCCGCCGCCTTGATCCGTTCGCGCGCCGCCCGTTCTTCTACTGTCACCGGCTTGCCGGCCAGGACCGCCGTGTTCCATTTGGCGTCTGTGGTCCGCTGGCGCATTTCCTCGGTATGCCGCGCCTGAAAAGGCAAGAGCCGCTTGGTTTCTTCCTTGGCGGCCGCGCCCATTTGGCGGTGCAGCGCCTCCAGGTCCGTCCGGCTTACGCTATCCCACCGCTTGCATGCACCTATATAGGATCCCCGCCCGGAACCGGCTTTGCAGACATACAGCACGCCGGCATCAAAGGGATTGCAGAAGGTCAAATATATCTCGCCTTCCGCGAGCGGCTCTTCGGCTCCATCCGGCTTTACCGCCTGCGCCAGGTAACGGAATGTCCCCGGCCCGATATTGCGATCCTCGAATTCAATCAAACCGTTTTTGCCAATTCGGCGTTCAACCCCGTTGTCCTCGCCGATAATCTGCGGGGCGATGTAATCAGGCAGACGCGTCAGCCGCGCGCGCCCGCGTTCCCAGACCTCGGCCGGGCTCAATTTCCTTATGCGCGTAAATCCCGGCCGTTTGATTAACGCCATTATCGCGTTACGCTCTGCATCCGGGGACGCCAGGAGTTGTTCAGCCCGCATCCATGGGAGGTCTTCACCGAGCCGGAATTCATGCGCCACCAAGCCTGATTCAACCCAGCCTTCCAGGTCATGCCAGTCACGCGCGTTAATCTTTTCATAAACCTGCGCCGCGAATTTCATGAAGGCGTTGAACTCCAGGAAGGGCATCTTCAAAAGAATCGCCCGTTCCGGCGGAAGAAACTCGATGGCTTTCATCAGCGCGTTATTATTTTTCTC
>JBAYVX010000076.1:0-8181 GCA_041674365.1 Kiritimatiellales bacterium
GCTGAGGTACCGGAGGACGATGAAGATCAAGGGTGCCTCGTATGCCAGCTGTAACTGCTGTTAGGCATAGAGTTGTCTTTTCTGCCAACGTCCGGCCCCGTCTTTCAGCGCTTTGCGCCACATTGTTGTGTTGGCGTTCAGTTCTTGCACCGATAGGTAGTCGCTTGTGGGTATAACAGTCAAAGCTCGCGTCCTCCTTGAGCTCGGTGCGGAGTTGATCAGCTCCGACCAGATCGCGATCTATGAGTTGGTGAAGAACTCGTTAGATGCGCAGGCAACCCGTATTGAGGTACACGTTCGCGTCACTATGCCGCGCAGTGAATACCTCAGCATTCGCCAAATACTTGAGCGATCGGCCCAGAGGAAGGAAATCCTCTCTCGGGAAACGGTTCGGCAAATGCTCAAAGCCGGCATGGAGTCCACGGCAGCTCAGGCTGACCGTGACGCCTTTCTGGAGATGGCACTGCCGTCATCGAATGCTGACTACGTTCAGGCATTAGATGCCGCCTATATCCGATTCAATTGGGTTGAGATTAATGACGACGGCGGTGGCATGTCGTTCGAGGATCTAGGAGGCGTTTATCTCACGATTGGTACTACACACCGCCTGGATGATCGACTGCGTGGCAGCGCCCACACTGTGCTCGGTGAAAAAGGCATCGGCCGCCTCTCTGCCGTGCGCCTTGGAGATCAGCTTCATGTCTTGACGTCCAAGAAGGGCGACAGGACGTTACACGAACTCAAGATCGACTGGTCTGCGATCAAGAGCAATCCACACCTCAATCTAGACGACTTCCCTGCAGCTCCTAACGTCGGCCCTAAGAAGAATAAAGTATCTGACCACGGCACGATCATCCGCATGTCCAACCTGACGAGTGAATGGTCGATCGAAAAAATGGAGTCTCTTGCGAAGACAGATTTCGCCAAATTGGTGGACCCATTCCTGACTTCGTTCAGTCGCCCGAATGTGCGACTGTACTTTAATGAACAGTCAGTCGACATCCCTTCGTTTCAGACGCGTCAGCTTGCATACGCGCATGCACGATGCTCAGCGAGTTTCGCACTCGATGCTGACGGGCAACCTGTCCTATCGGGTGAGGTGACTTACAAGTCGTACGGACAGAGCAAGAACTTTAGCCTGGAGGGGATACATCTTTTCAGCGCGCTGACTTTGAAGGGCAAACGTCCAAAGACGGGCGAAGTATTCCGTCCGGCGGGTACCCTGATGCAGGGTCTTGCGAGCCTCGGCTCTTTTGAGATGGAGGCGCATTGGTTTAACCGGCAGAAGCTTCGTCTAGATAAACCTGATGGCTATGAAGCGGCTCTGCAGTGGTTGACGCGCTGGGGTGGAGGGTTACTGCTTTATCGCGATCACTACCGCGTATATCCGTACGCAGAGCCGCGTGACGACTGGCTTGATCTGGACGGCATTGCATTGGCCACGCAGGGCTACAAGATGAATCGAAAACAGCTGGTCGGTGCGGTCCGCATCTCCAGTCGTGGCAATCCGCACCTGCAGGATCAGACCAATCGGGAAGGTTTGCGCGACACGGAAGAAAAAGCAGCCCTGATCGCGCTGTTGCGCCACATCTTAGTGGTCGAGTTCAAGAGCTACCTCAATGCCGTTGAGGGGGCGCAGGACGAATCAGCTGCCAAGGAGTTTCCGAAGCTGGAGAAGCGCCTGGAGGAGGCCCAGAAGCAGGCGTTGAAACAGGTTCAGCATCTGAGAACCAAGGTCAATGCTCCGGAGGACATTGCAGCGATCAACACACTGCTCGCCCGCATGACGGACATATCCGAAGCCTGGGAGCGTTCGAAGATGACCGTGCGCGCCTATGAGGAGGACATTGACAAGTACGTCCATCTCGCAGGCGTCGGCCTAATGACGGAGTTCATCTTCCATGAATTAGCGCGCCTATCCGCAAACGCCTTGAAGCTGCTACAGGCCTATAAACCGAGCAACGCCACCGAGAACCGTCAGCTTAGAAATCTGCGGGATCAACTGAGCACTCTAGAGAGGCGGATTCGCGTCCTGGATCCGCTGTCGACACCGGGGCGTCAAAGGAAGGAGTCGTTTGACCTGGGCCAGATGCTCCGGGATGTCGTGGAAATGCACGAACCTCAATTTGGGCGCCATGGAATCCGAGTCGATCTGACCGGTCTGGGCAAGGCCCCCGTGCTGATCAAGGCCGTCCGCGGGCAGCTTCTGCAGATCGTTGAAAACTTCATCTCCAACTCGGTTTATTGGCTCAAGTTGCTTGCGACGACGACAAAATTCGAGCCCGCCATCAGCTTCAGCATCGACAAGGCGGCCAACACATTTACCGTCTTGGACAACGGGCCTGGGATTTCGGAAGATCGCGGAGATGAAGTCTTCAATGCGTTCTTCACGACCAAGCCTTCTGGAGAAGGTCGCGGGATGGGCTTGTATATCGCAAAGAAACTTGCGGAAGGTAATGCGATGGAAATCGCTCTTTCGGAAGCCGATGAAGATCGGATCCATCATGGATTCGTTGTGACTTACAGAGGAGCAATGGATGGGGGCTCTTGAAGAGGCACTCGTCAAGCCGTTAAAGAAGGTGGTCGTTATCGACGATGCCTATGCATCCGCTGACCCCGCCGATATCAGTGGCGAAGCCGTAACCAGGTTTCGGGATGCTCTGCTTGATGTACCAAAGCGGGTAGCGCAGGTGAAGAAGGAATTTCACCTCGCGGAGCTTGACCCCTCGATTCCGCTGCACCTGGATCAACTCCTCCAAGATGCGGCCGCCGTGGGCAGGCTGTGGGTTTTGCGAGAGAGACGGGCTTGGTCTTGGCTGGCCGACACCCTCTTCCGAGAATACGTCGAGGACATCGACGAAAAACGAGACGCTCTAGCAGAGCTTGAGGGCTTCTTGGTTTCGCAGAAATGGCGCGTTACCCGAGTTCCGAAATTTGACCCAACGGTGCTTGATGTAACGGGATGCCAAGTCATCTTCCTGGATTTCTATCTTAAAGGTGAGTTGGGATCAGACCGGTCGCTGGCGCGCGCGGCGGAGCTTGCTCATCTGATTATTGATGCGAGACAGAAAGGTACTCTTACGCAGTACCCGCTGGTTGTCCTGATGTCGTCGCGTCCGGGGGCCGCAGATCAGCAGGGCACGTTTAAGGAGCGCACTGGACTTCGAGCGGACTTCTTCTGCTTTGTCGAGAAGAATCAGATTGCTCAGCAAATCGTGCCTAAGCTCAGACGCATGCTTGAGGGCTACCATGGCAAACAGTCTTGGGCGCACATGCTCGACGAGTTCTGGCTAGGCGCCATTCGCGCAGCGATAACGTTGCGGCAGAATCTGTCGAAGATCGAGCCTTCGGAAATCGCGCTGCTTCATGAAGCTGAGCTGGCCGTCGAAGAGGCTAGGCTGCCCGATTATCTGTCATGGTTAGTCTCGGAGTCGCTCGCGAGTGGTCTGTTGGAGGACGCGGGAGTGCGTGCATTGGGGGCTAAATTGCCTGACTTGATTGGGCACAGTGCGTTTCCCGGAACGGTACCGCCCGGTAGTCGACTGGCAGAGATGCATGTGCGCTCGGTGATGCGGCTGGATATCACTGACGACCTCCCTGAGACCAAGAGTTCGCCGGTCCAACTTGGTGACCTCTTCGCGAGATTGAACGGGGATGGCACACCGAAGGAGTTCCTTCTCGTAGTTGATCAAAGCTGTGACCTCGCAAGACCCCACACCAGTCAGAAGACCGTGGTTTTGTGCCTGCGTTGTGTTCCTCAAGAGATCAGCGACGTGGCACTCGCGTTCTATCGGACGGCGTATGGATCGGTCGACTTGGTCAGCATGACCTTCGGCGAGGGGCAAAAGTACTACCTGGCGAGTTGGGATCCGGTTAACCCCACGACACCGGAATTGGCGGATCTGTCCCTGCGCAGAGGGAGCATCAAACGGCTGGCTCGATTGAAGCCAGTTGCGGCGCTTGCACGTCAAGAAGACTTAACTCAGCGCGTCGGGCGGATCGGTCAGCCTGTTGCGCCGCCGTCGGTGACAGCTTATCGCGCAAAGCTCGTTCTGATCGGCAAAGATGGCTTCCAGAAGGAATTTGATGCCACTCGGGAGCCCTGGGCTTCAGTAATCATCGTACAGGGGCGCCATATGCCTAAGCCAGACCCTACGGACGGCAGTGCTGCGTCCAAGAAGAAGCCTCCGACAACGACGACCTTGAGCCTGACGTCGGACTTCAGCGAATGGCTTTCGGGCAAGCTGGACCGGGCGCACCTGGCAAACGCTCAAGCTTCCAGCCAAGCCAGCCTTCTGAAGCAGCACCTGGCAGCAGGGACGGTGCAGCGCGTGGGCTTTGAGGCCGGTAAGCAGATAGCCGAGAGCCTAGGGCAGCTATGGAGAAAGGCGAGCCTCAAGAAGCCGTCGGCTACCATCCATTGCGTCTTCGATAAGGCCATGCCAAAGGATCTGATGGACGCCATGATCGTACTGCTCTTAACGCCTTATGAGCAGCAACTCTGATACTTAGTTTAACGCTGTTGGAAAAGAGATAATGACGATAGACGCCGAAAAATGGATCAGCTTCGTCAGGCAATATGGTCCTCTCGCGCGAAACGCGAACATGTACGACGAGGAGATTAGACGCTGGTCGAAGAAGCTCGGCGTCACACCCATCGCCTTCGAGCATCCGCTCAGCCGCGACGTACTCGCCTCCTTCACCAACCGCAAAGAAGACCACGGCGGTGTGGTCATACTCACCGGCACCGCCGGTGACGGCAAAAGCTATCTCTGCTACCAAGTATGGGAGGCGTTGGGAGGCTCACCAGGCGCCTGGGCCAGCAATACGTCCTATTTCAAGCTGCCTGTGACTATCAATGGCCACACCTACACACTCCATCTCATTCGCGACCTGACACCGTTCTGCAAGAACGATCCGGACGGCTCAAAAGCCCAGCTTCTGCAGGAACTCAGCTCCGCACTATTCGAGCCCTCGTCCAACCTATTCCTCGTCGCCGCCAATGACGGGCCGCTCGTTGAAAACTGGCGCAAGCTCGGCGCCCATGGCGCCGCACAGCGCGCCTTGGCGTTGTTCGAAGCCCGGCTCATGAATGACGACGATCCAGAGCCGACCGACCGACTGCATTTCTTCAATCTCAGCGCCGTGTCCAGTGCGACCGTACTGGCACTCTGTCTCGACGCACTCCTTGGGCATGACGGCTGGGAAAGTTGCTATACGGCCGCGCAACCGAATGGATTCTTCGGTCCAAGATGTCCAATCCGGCACAATCTTGAGCTCTTGCGCGACCCGCTCGTGCGTTCCAGGCTTGTGGCGCTATTCCAACTTCTGGACTTCAACGAGCTCCATACGCCGATCCGGCGCGTCCTTCTACTGCTTGCCAACGCTATCCTGGGCCATCCTGCAGCTAAGGACGGCCTCATGTCTGCATCTGACGCGGACAAGATCATCGCCGCTGGAGAAACCCACAAGGCGAGTCTCTTTGCCAATCTCTTCGGTGCAAATCTGAAGAGTGCGAAACGCGATGCGCAGGAAATCTTCGACTATCTCAGTCGGTTTGGCATCGGTTTTGAGACCACGAACCGGATCGACAACATCCTGATTTTCGGTTCGGAAGACGAGAACGTCAGCCAATATTTCCATGACCTGGTCGAGGCCGACGGCTTCTATGGTGCAACCGAACGATATCTCGGCGAGCAACGCAGCTATATCGAGATGCCAGAGGCGCAAAACAGCGACCGGCACGCCTTCCTAGACATGCTCGTTGACCAGAGGCGCGGGTTGTTTTTCAAGATTCCAGATGCCCACGCCGACGAACTGAAACTTTGGTGTTTAACCGTATTCAACAGCGCTGGCGAATATCTACGCGATGTCGCGCAACCATTAAACGACGGCAGGCGTGTGTCGCGTCAAACGGTCAGCAAACTCGTAAATGGGCTCAACCGCATCTTCACTGGACTCCTTACCACGACAAAGAGCGAGCTGCTGCTAGCGACCAGTCTGTCGCACTCCGGCGCCAAGATTAGCCAACTGCTCGAAGACAAAATCGCCATCAACTCCCACGGGCGTGTGGAGCGAGTCGAAATATCCCTGTGCCGCGACTTTCCGCATCTCCTCGTGACGCTGCCCAACGGACAAACGAGAACGCTGGCCCTCAACCTCACGCGCTACGAATTTCTCATGCGCGTGAGCGATGGCGCGCTACCTGGCAATTTCTCCCGCGAATGCTATGAGGATCTTCTGGCATTCAAGAGCGCTCTTCTCTCGGCTGCGGCGATCGACCGTCATACGCTGGACGATGATGATGGCCTGATATTCCGGCTTCTTGCCCTGGATACCACCGGCAATGCCATCGACCAAGTTGTAGAGATCTCAAATGACTGAAATCGTCCAGCTTCCTCCGCCGCCGGCGAGCTATCACAATGACAATGACCTGTGGCTCGACGAACAGATCTGGGGTCATCGACTGTGGGAGCAGGACCCATGGCTCCTATTCCTCGAATTTCTCTCGGTCGCAGAAGCTTCTCATGCAGCCGGGCAGCTATTTGCAGCTGACGCGACGCAATTTCCATTCAGCTTCCGGCCGGCCCAACGGCCCTATTTACGCAATCTCTTGTTCAACAACGACAAGCTGCTGGAGCTCGTCGATCTCTATCCCGATAACGAGACCGGATGGGCTAAATGGCTCGAGTGGATGCAGAGCAACGCCAAGATGGTTGCCCACCGCGACTTTTCTTACCTCAAGAACAGATTTCAGAACTTCGAACAGCTCGTCAAAGTCATCGAAATGCTGCGCTCTGCAACGATCGAAAGCAGCATGAATAAGAGATGGAGTTCGCGCTTCGTATTTCCGTTCGGGCGCCATGCGATTTATGAAGACCTCAACACTGAGGGTAACCGCGAATACATCAATTTCACGCGCAACGGCGATCTGCTTTATCAGATGCTCGCGCGATCAAGCGCCGCCCCCGAGCTCGCGCGACATTTTGAACATCTGTTCGAGCGGCGTGATTCCTGCGATCGCCTGACCGAACTCCTCCAACCGGAAATTGCAGAGGAGCGGCATACGCGAAGCGGCAGCTACCTACCTTACGCCAAGCATCCCGCCTTTGAGGTGCTGGCCCAGGATTGGCTGGCCGTTCTCGATCTCCAGCTCCCGAGATTCGACGCCTATCCGTACCTGACGATCCTTGGAGCACTTCATATCACCCTTTATCAGCTACAGGTCGCCGCCCACGTCTGTGACAAGCCCAAACCGCACTTCATTTGCGAGGTTGTCGCGCCCAGGAAGACGTTGGTTCGCGAGCTTTCAGCAGGCAATTACATCGCGAACAACCAGCTGTCGCTTTCGGCGGTCGATACCTATGTGCGAAACATTGGCAATTCGCCGGAATGGATCGCAGCGGCGGCTGAGCAGTCAGGATTTGCTGCATGCCGTGAAATCATGCGGGAAAGAGTACGTTGGCCCGATGAGGACTACACCGGCCCAGTCGACCCTGACGCACTCCTCGAAAATCTGCGCCATACAGCGCAGCGGCGCCATCGTCAGCATACGGCCAACATCCACAACAGCCTCGGACGTGGCGCAGGGCTGGTCTCGCGTCGCGGCACCAATCGGCTTCGCTACGCACCAACCGACGAACTCCTCAAGGCCCTAATCCTTGCCAACGTTCCGGTGCGCATGGACTACAGTCAATTCCTCGGCCGTCTCTATGAACGCTACGGCCTCGTCTTTGGGGAGCAGGAGGGCCAGCTCGCCATCACCACGGAAGACTTCGACAAGCGCGCGTTTCAAGCCAATGCGTCGCGGCTCGAAAATCGCCTCAAGACTATCGGAATGCTACGGCGGCTCTCCGACGCCTGTGCCTATGTCGAAAATCCCTTGCGGAGATCCGCAGTATGAACGTAGCCTCGCTCGTCGGCGCAGTCGCCGCCGCCTATCTCCGCGAAGAACTCCAGGCCGATACGGGCGCAGTGCAGTCGACTGCGCGGTATGTGCTCAATCTCAGCGCCGAACAGGTCGCAGCCGTCGCACGCGCTGTGCTCGCCGATCCGTTTCTCAAAGAGCGCATTGACATCAAGCTACCGATCTCGCTTGTTAGCGGCCAAGGCTTACCCGATGAGACTCTGACGACCGAAAGCGCCACCTTCTATCGAAACGCAGATTGTCCGAAGGCCGCC
>JBAYVX010000077.1:0-8110 GCA_041674365.1 Kiritimatiellales bacterium
TGAGTTTCCTCGGTGCAACATACGCCTTCAGCAGCAACACGCTGGTGTTGACGTGGAACACAGAATCGTGGCGGACCTACCGCATCAGTGGAAACACTCAACTCGTCACCGGAGAGTGGGTGCAGGTTGCCGGATCGTGGGAGGCCACTAACGGTCAGACGGAAATGAGCTGGACGGAAACCAATCTGGATCTGAGCTGGAACAGCAATTACCGCGTTGATGTGATGCCGTGCACCTGGCAGGGAACCAACCAGGTGCTTGTTAATACCAACAGTCCTTACAGCGGTGACGGCGGCGGAACCAACCTTCCGCCATTGCCATAGCAGACTTTTCCAGCCCTTGGAAAAATTCTACGGCTAAAAATGCCAAATGACTGAGACAAAAAGCTGGTGATGGGTTACATCGGAATAGACGGTCTGATCCGGCAGCACAGACCCCATCACCTTTTGCCCGCGTTCGAATGAATAGGCGATATCAAGAACCACTTTGCCGGGATCTTTGCCCAGCGAAATGCCCGAACCGAGACTGAAACCCCAGTACTCATCCGGCGCGCCGGCCGCCGGGCGCTGCTCCCAAAACAGGCCGCCGCGCAACGGAATTTCGGTCCAGGACAGCACACAAAGATATTCGCCGCCGAGTCGCACCGACCAGCAGTCGTCCAGCGACGAAGCGGATTGCGGTTCGCCGGTTACCGGGTTGATCCGCGCCTCGCCCTCCGCTTTATAGCTGTACTGCGACCAGTATGTGCGGCTCACATCCATTGAAGTATAAAGCCGGTCATTCCAGCGCCAAAGCGCACCCAGTGACCAGTAAAGCGGAAAGGTGTATTCCACATCCTGCTTCTGCACTTCACTGTAGCTGTTTTGCGCGACTTGAACCTGATTGCTGTCGAACGTCGTCACCTGATGAACAATCCGTTTGGTCTGCTCGCCGTAGCCCGTCCACGGAAGATCGACTGTGGCGCCGAGCGTCAGCCGGTCCGTTGCCGTCCAGAGTGCCCCGAACGTTGCGTTCATTCCGTAGAATTGATCTGTCTGGTTGTGTTCCCGGTAGCTTCCTTCCACCGTATAGGTGTCTGTTTGTGTTGTGACGTTCGTATCCGAAAATAGAATCGGCCCTGCTGTGCCGGAAATCGGGGTAGTCGAGGGATCCGCCGGATCTCCTCCATAGGTTACTCCGCTCCAATCAACTATTGCGATGGAATTGCTGCTGGCCGTTATCCCGGCAATGCTGTCGGACGTCCCCTCATATTCCGCAACCAGAGAAGATTCAATCGGATTGCCCCGGCTGGCTCCGTCTGTATAGAGGTTAACGGTCACTCCGAGCGAAAAACGCGGAGTCAGTTCAATGGCAAAAGCGGGTGAGATGGCATCAATGGTTCCGCTTTGACGGAAGTCGACGCTGGAAAGAAGCGAGGAGTTCAACAATTGACTGATCTGGCTGGCGGCTTCTGTCGTCGTCCGGGTAATGGCTGTCAGATTCATGCCGGCATCGCTGAAAAAATTTGTCTGCGTTGCATAAAACGTCTGGCTGGTGGTTGAAAAAATATTCTGCTCGCTGGTTCCTTCGAATTGCGCGGAAAACGCATAGGTAAAATCGTAGGTCTCCTGATAGTTCAGGGAGAACACCGCATTATGCCCGTTCAATAAAAATGGATAAACCGCACTCGCATAGTTCAGTTCGCTGTTATTGTATTGATCCCGTCCGGCTTCCAGATCGCTGGTTGTTGATTGGTGAGAATCCTCGCGCGCCGAAAAACGGTAAACGACAGAAACCTCCGGAGCCTCCAGCTGGGTCAGCCCGGCCGGATTCCATGAGGCCGCAGTAGCGTCATCTGCAACAGCCGTAAATGCCCCGGCCTGACCAAGCGCCCGCGCCCCGGAACCTGTGGGCAGCGGCGCCGCAAAAATGGTCGGGGGCCGAAACCCGGATCCGGACGGTGGATCGGGCTCCACCAGCTGTCCGCCCGGCCCGGCATGACTAATATCCAGAAAGATCGTTCCGCCCGGCGTTGGAACGGCAACAGAATCCGCCCGCAATCCATGCGCCCGCAAGAGACATGCGGCCAGCAAGAACAGGCAGAAACGGGACTTTCTCATAAAGTGGGGAAATCTACCACGCGGCAAGAGCGATATAAAATACACTTTAAGTATTTAATTTTGCTGGCATGCCCATCCGGGGGTGTTTTAAGGAATCATTTCGGATTGGCTTTATCTCTTCCTTTTTACCCTCTCTGCCAGTAAAATCCGGTTATTCAAAATGTCTAAAAACCCCTCATACTCTGATAAAGAAATACTGCAGGCCGTGTGCGAAAACGGGCCGGGCGGGTGGAACCTTTTCTATGCTCAGTTCAACCCCTTGATCCAATGCATCATCCGCTGGCCGAAATGGAATTTTTCGGAACACGAACAACAGGACGTCAGCCAAAATACTTATGTACAACTTCAGAAAGCTCTGCCGGCCTTTCAGCAGCAGTGTTCTCTGGCCTGGTTCATCAAACGGATCACCATCCGCCAGTGTATTGACGAAATCCGCAGACAAGTGCGCTGGCGAACCTTTATGACCTCCCCTGTTCAAAAAACACCGGACGGAGACTGGTGCGAAATGGAGTTTGAATGCCCCGACCTCAATCCGCACCATGAAGTAATTCAAAATGAACGGCGGCAGGCTCTACACCACGCATTACAACAACTCAAAGAAACCTGCAAAAACGCCATCACCCTTTTTTACGTTAAAAATCTGTCCTACCGCGAAATCTCCGAGCAGCTCGGAATTTCCACTAACACCGTCGGCAGCCGGCTGGCAAAATGTCTCAATAAACTGCATAAAGAGTTGCGGCACAGACCCTTGTTTGAAAGGACAAACTCATGAAAGACCCTGCAGACCAACTCTGGGCCTATCTGCATCATGAACTGGCTCCCGCAGACAAAGAGCGTTTTGAACGGGCTTTGCAAAACGACTCGGCTTTGCGCCAAACCCTGAATGAGTGTCGGGACACACATAAACAACTGAAAGGCCTTCAGCCGATCCTTAACAGCTCGACAGCCCCCAATAGGCGGCTTGAAAAAAAACTACTCGCCGAATGGGAAGCCGAGCACCCGGAATACGCCGAAACATCTCACGGAAAACCGCCGAGCAAAATTCTGCGTTTCACCCTGCCGCTGGCCGCTGTCGCCGCAGCAGCAGCCATCCTGCTTGCACTGCCGGCTCCTTCGATCCATTGGCAGCGCACCCTCTACGGTTCCGCCCCGCAACTGCGCGGACAGCCCGCCGTGCCGCCGCACTACACCCGAACCGAGCTCAAACAAGTCAGCCGCGAACTGCAGGACGCCATCAACAAGGCCGGTCAACCGGCGGCGCACTGGAGTCTCAAAATCAACCTGCAGGAGCTGGCCGACGGCGCATTGGCCGTCGAAGTCTCCGGACACACGGCAACCGTTTCCAAGGTTTGGAATCAGAATTTCCAAGGTTTGGAAAAATTCCGGCAGAACATTCCAAGGTTTGGAAAACAGATTGCCGACGACCTTGCTAAACAGGACCATCCATGACCCGTGCGATCTGTTCAGCCGGACTGATTCTCGGCCTGTTGTCCGGATGCCTCTCTATACAGAACCGGAGCAGTACCGGGCTGTATGAACTCAGTCACCACAACTGGTGGAACTATTACCAGCGCGGACGCCTCTACCTTAAAGACGGAAAATTCGACGAAGCCCGGAAGGATTTCGAAACCGCCATGGGGCGTATCCCCGGTGCGCGCTATCCGTATGCACAGGAACGCTGGCGTGCGCGTACCTACGGTATGCACATGCTGGAAGGCTACTTCCCGCACCGCGAACTCGGTATTTGCCTGTTTGAACTGAACCAGCCGGAAGATGCGCTTAAGCTGCTGGAAACCTCCATACAAATGGAACCCTCAGCCCGCGCAAAATTCTACATCAACCGCATTCATCAGCAACTCGCCGCAGCAGCAGTCCCACCCTGGATTGAGCTGACGAATCTCCCCGGATGGACCGATCAACGGACTCTTCTGTTGCAAGGCGCTGCTTCAGGAACCAATGCCGTGGCTGCGCTCACTGTTAACGGCGAAGCCGAATTCATAGAACTGGCTTCGACCCGGATCCGTTTCCGGCATGAAATTCCACTCAAAGAAGGCCGCAACCTGATCTATGTTAATGCCGAAGACGTCGCAGGCCGGCAAACTGTCACCAATCTGGTTGTCATGGCGGATTGGACTCCACCGCAAATCCACCTGCAACGAACCGGATCGTTCCTGTCTATCACCTGCAGCGACAACCTTGATCTGCAACACGTGCAAATCAACGACCGCACCCTGTCTCCATCCGGAAACGAATACACCCTGAGCTGCCCGCTCAATGCGAACGAACCGCTCCGTCTGGGCGCCTCGGACTGCGCCGGAAACCGGACAGAATGGATACTCTCGAAAAACGAATTGCAACATCTCGCGCAAAATCAGACTGCCGCCCCGCCCCGTCTGCACGTCGCCGATTCCGGGAAAACCATAACGCTGTGTAAACCGGAATACGCACTGGATATCCGCGCAGAAGACGATACCGCTCTGCGGGCTGTTAAACTCAACGGGGAAAATCTGCTCACGAAGACCACTCCGCTCTTCCGCACCCTGCAGCGCGTTCCACTCTCCATTGGAATCAACAAACTGACGCTCGCCGCTGAAGATTCCGAAGGAAACCGTACTGAAGAGCAGATTACCGTCATCTACCGACAACCCGAATATCTGGATAGAATGTACCGGCTGGCCGCATCGCTTGCGCCTCTTGCCGGAGAAATTCCCGATCCGTCATTCGAACAGCGGCTCGACGATTTAATCGGGCATGAATTGACGCTCGACCCGGTTCGTTTTTATTTGCTCGCCGATGAAGAGGACGCCCGCCAGCTCCGGAAAGAGCAAAATCTCTCCAACAGCGAACTGGCCGATCCACGCGCGTTGCTCCGTCAAGACCGAAGAATGAAAGCCGATCTGACGTTTGTTACCCGCGTTCTGAGCGACGGCTCCGGACAAACCGTTTATACACAGGTTTTTGATGCCGACAGTGGCCAAGAGCTGTTCATCGAAGATGTCTATCTGGAAGATCCGCGCCTGCTGCCGCGGCAAGTCGGCGGGCTTATTATGAAAATCGAGCAGCACTTCCCGCTGATTCAGGACGTCGTTCAACAGCAGAACAAACAGCTGTTCATTACCGCCGGTGAAAAAAACGGCGCGCAAAAAGGCGCACGGTTTCTCGTCGTCCGCTCTGCCGGAGCCTTCGAACAGGGCCGTGTTCTTCTTGCCGGAAACCGACCGGCAGAACTGATTATTTCGGAGGTTGAGTCTGAAACCGCTCAGGTTATACTCCCTGGAAAACAAACAGAGCCCCCTGTTCAGGCGGGAGATTATGTTTTTTCACGATGAAAAAGATCCGTCAGATCATTCTGTTAGGTGTCCTTCTGCTGACGGTCGCCGCCTGCGACCAGCCGAAGCAGCCCGCACTCGTGCAGTCACCTGTTGAACCCGCACCGGTTCTGAACTATCACGCACTGGTGATCGGGATCGGCGATTATTCGGGTACCGGCTGGCCGCAGCTCGGTACTGCCCGCGCCGATGCCGAAGCCATCGGCGAAATTCTCCGAACCCGCTACGGCTTCAGCGTGACTCAACTTATCGACCGGCAGGCGACTCAGGGAAATATTCTGCGCACGCTCGACCAGTTGATGCAGTTGACGGCTGACGATGCCCTGCTTATCTATTTTGCCGGACACGGCTTTTATGATGAGTCGATGGACGAAGGCTACTGGATTCCCTATGGCGCCCAGCGGTCACGGATGGAGCAGCCCGCCAAAGAAGACTGGCTCTGGAACAGCAGCATCAGCCGGATTCTCAGCGCCTCCCCCGCCCGGCATATTCTGCTGATTGCCGATACCTGCTACGGCGGATCGCTCTTCCGGGGAGAAGAAGACTCTTCCAAATCCGTTCGCTGGTATCAGCGGGCCATGGCCGTGCCCTCGCGCTATCTGATCACCAGCGGCAATCTGGAGCCGGTTCTCGACAGCGGCATCCGCCACAGCATTTTTGCCCAGGAAATTCTCAACTATCTCCAATATGCAAAACAGGACGTGTTTTCGGCCTCTGACATAGCCGTTGCAATCCGCTCCAACGTAAGCCGCCTGACCGGACAACTGGTGCGTATGGGCCCGCTCGCCTCGCCGGCAAATGCAGGCGGAGAATTTGTCTTTGTCCGCTCCGGAACCGAACTTGCGGCAGCGGACACCGTGGAACCGGAAAGCGGAATCTTTCGCAATATCGGGTCGTCTGACCATCTGAAGCAACTGGCAGCCCGGGTTCAGGATTCCGGTTTTATCCGCCCGCGTATTCTCGCCTGCCTCGGCCCCGTCGGTAATGATCCGGCAGAAGTCACACTGGTTCGCACACGGCTGATGGATTCTCTCAATACGATCGGCGGATGTGTTCTGGTTGAACGCGAAGCCTTCGACAGTCTGTTGCACGAAATCGAACTCGGACGGTCCGGAATGGCGGATCAGCGAGCTGCTGCGGAAATCGGAAAACTGCTTCCTGCCAGCTTGATCCTGTTCGGCGAGATCATCCCCGTCGGGGAACAGAAAGAGATTCACCTCCGGATTGTTGATACAGAAACCTCACGGGTACTCAGTTCGGCAATCGCCTCATTTGAAACCCCCGCTGAAATGAGCGGTGCCTGTCAGACCCTCGCTGAACAGATTATGAAAACCATGAATCAGGCCCGTCCGCTTCTTCTGCCTGCAGCCTGGACAGATGACGGGCGGCTCATGGCAAACTGGGGACGGTTCCACGGAGCACGGATCGGAGATACATTTGACGTAATTACCCTCGAAAACGCCGGCACCATCTCCCAAAAAGAGGTCTCACACGGAACAGCCCGCCTGCTCTCGCTGGACGAAGAACAGGCCGTTTTTCAGACGGAGTGGGCCGGGAAGGAAACCAACCATCCTGCTACGCTGTGGTTGAAAGCAGAGCTCTGATCGCTTCGTAATCGCTCGCGTCAATGCCGCGCCGGGTGGCATTGCGCATGAAACTTACCGAGGAATAGAGCAGATCCGCGCCATTATCCAAATCCATTTTCGCCCGAATACGCTCCCGGTAGCTTTCAATGGTTTTTACGCTCAAATTCATCATTTCGGCAATGCTCTTGGGAACATGCCCGCAGCCGGTCAGACAGAATACCTCCGCTTCCCGGCGGGAAAGTCCGGCAAGCACTTCGTGCGCAGCAGTATGCCCGTTCCGGTTCGACCGAATCCGGGGACTGATATACCGCTTTCCACCCCGAACCGTGCGAATAGCCCGAACAAGTTCGCCCGGCGTATCCGCAGAAGAAACATATCCGTTCGCTTCAGAGCGTAGTGCCAATCCGGCGTACAGATCCTCAAATTCTGAATCACAGGCAAAAGCCAGAACCGCCAGCCCGATGAACTCGCGTTTCAGCTTTTTCAGAGAAGTCATTCCGGCGCTGCATTTCGGCGAGATATTAATGACTGCCACATGCGGCCGATGCTTTAAAATCAGCTCCTGCGCTTCCGCCACATCAGAGGATACCGCACAAACCTCAATCCACGGCTCCCGCTCCAGTCTTTCGATTAACGCGCTCCGCAATAAACAATGCCCCTGCACTATAACAACCCGGGTTACCTCTTTCATAAAACCCTCCTGATTAAGTTTCTGCTTACTCAGTCGGGCGGGTGTGGGGAATCTTCCCAGAAAAATATCTTTTTTACGGGAAATCCCCCGCAACACAAAAAGACCCTCGGAAAATCAGGAGGCTTCCCTGTTCAGAGATTTCCGATCACATCAGGAATCTCTTCCGGGGCATTGTTCTTTAGTTTTTCTCAGAAAGCGTAAGCTTCTTGCCGGATTTCAGCCACTCGCCGAGAACAATCTTGCAGTACTTGCTCTTGGAGATGTGCATGGAATTTGCACGTTTCTCCAGCTCATCCGCCATTTTTTGGGGCATATTGATACCGATAGTCTGAGTGCCTTTTCCAATTGGATTGGTTGCCATAATACGTCCTCCCTTAGTAGCTAACAAATGTACAGGTACAAAAA
>JBAYVX010000078.1:0-8050 GCA_041674365.1 Kiritimatiellales bacterium
CAGCGCCTTCACCAGCGCTTCTACGGTGGACTCGGCTGTGGTGACGCGGCGGACGGCATCTTTAATGCGACGGCTGATCTCGTCGCATAGAGACACGATAGATATGCCGGCCGCCGACCATTCACGCCCCAGAATGCCGCAAAGCAGTTTCTCGACATCGATGCCCAGTCTGACAACGGCGGTTTGAACGTCGTCATCCCGTTCCCGCCTGAGTGCTTCATTCTCAGCCCGGAGAGTGGCGAATTTGTCCGACGCAATGTCGAAAACAGCATGCCTTGTCGACGTGGCGCCGGACCCCATACAGTAGCCGCACACCCCGTGTTCGGGGCCGCCCTTGATGCCGTTCGGTTGTCCGGTGCCGTGGCAATGATTGCAGGCGGCCATCTACTTGCTCCCGATCTTTTCGAGGAAGGCGATGGTGGCCTGGAGATGCCGCACATCGTGCCATGCGTCAGCTTCCTCAGCCATTGGAACTGGCCTCGCTGTTGGTGGGGAGTGGCACGAACCGGCCATTGTTGAATTCTTCGATGGGTCGCACCCATAGGCTTCCGTCTGCGCCGCGGTAGATGGCGACTTCGCGCATATCGACGTTCCAAATAAGCGCGCCGTGAGGGTTTTGCTCTTGCCACCGCTTTGACTGCATCTTGCCGATGCCGAGCAGCATGTATTCGCCACCGGTCTTCACATGCCGGTGCGTAGGCCGCCACGTCTGCTGCTGTACTGGCGCCGCTTGCAGTGCTGCGAGGATGCGGCGCTCGTAATCGGCTTGGGCGGCGGCCTTGGCGGCTTCAACATCGGCAAACCAATCCAGAAACTGGCGATTGTAGAATAGCGCGACTCTTCCCTTGTTCCGATCGTCAACAGAGAAGTTGTAAATGCCAACCGGCGTCTTTGCCGTTCCTCCGTCCCAGATTAATCTCGTCACCCGGATCGCCTCTACGGGCGCGGACGGTGCGGAGAGGGCGGCTAGAGGTTCGAAATTGTCAGCAAAGTATTGGGCCGCGACTAGCCATTTATCCGCGTGGTTCTTTGGGTTGCGCGCGATCATGTCGCCTACTTTTGGTGATCCCGCGTCTTTGTCGGGGGCCGAAATACTGACGCCCGCTAGGTCTTCACCAGCTTCATAGGGTCGAAGCTGTGCAATTTGCGACCGTCGGAATTCCTTGTAGGCACTGCGTCGATTGTGACTTGCGTTGGGGTCCAGACACGCGGGCCACGGACGTTCCGCCTCCGTCACCCCACCTTGTGCGAGAGATGGCTGGGAGAGGGCGGCGGGCGATCGATAAAGCGGTATGGTCCACTCGCTTATTGGATGCCTGTACAGGCAAGCATTTACGTGGAACTGATCTTTCCTCTCATGCAGGTCCGTCAGAACCTTCTCGCTCGCGTAGGCAACAGGCTCCACCGCAGGAGCGGCTTGTTCGGTGGGGGAGAGGGTAGCAGCAAGGTAAACCGTCCCTCCCGCTGCCTGCATAAGATCGGCAAATTGGGCTGCAGTGATGCCCGCCGGTATCGACCGATATTTCGGATCGTCAGCCACCAGCCATGCGCAAGCGCCAGAGTTGATCATCTGGACTGAGTAGCGCGAATTGCTCCCCGCTATGTCAGCGGGCGTGCTGAACGGGCCACTGAATTTCAGGATGGCAATCTGGTACGGCGCTTCGGAAGATGACCCTTCCCGCCATTCGTAGGGAGGTCCGGCGTTGTGCTCGTATGGGGCATCATTCCAATCATCGCCCCACTGCTCATCCAGGGTGCGGGTAGTAAAATATGCCGTCTCGCCGGCAACATAGCAAAGCACACCGGCCGGCAGCGCCTCCCGCCACCCGTCTTTCGCGGGCTGCGGTACTGAGGCGAGGGCGGCGGGGAATGCTGCCCGAGCATCATCGATTAGCTTGTAGACCCTCTCCCGAAGCCAATAGGCGTCGTGCTCGTAGGAAGGATCGCCGCGATACCACAGGTCAACAGCAGAGATTTCCGTCTTGAGCCACTCGAAAACATTTGTTCCCGGCAG
Source organism: Kiritimatiellales bacterium (assembly GCA_041674365.1). GTDB lineage: Bacteria > Verrucomicrobiota > Kiritimatiellia > Kiritimatiellales > Tichowtungiaceae > Tichowtungia. The sequence goes on from JBAYVX010000078.1 coordinate 2,015, forward strand.
CCCGTCATCTGCCGGCACGTCTCCCGCCCCGAGAGGAAATGCCTTGATCCTCGCCTCTCCGTTTATCGAACGAATTTTGTCAATCACAGCAGGGCCTACGCCTTCGATATCGTAGGTATGGCCGAGGAGGATGGTGTTCATGATTGCACCATCTTGTCATCGAGGCTGCCGCCAGCGGCGATATGGGCATCGACGATGGCCTGCGCCTGCTCCTTTGTCATCTCGCAATCTTCTTCGTCACCCCAGGCGAGGAAGTTGCGCGGGCTCGCCAGCATGTCGCCATAGCTCGGGGCACATGAAGCACAGAGCGCAACATCCCTGCCGTTGTGGTACGGCTCACCCTCAAAGATCGGCTCGCCGCATTCGCAGTGGGCGACGCACTCGCCGGTTTCGTCTTCGGCGTCTTGCAACTTGGCAAGTGCCATTTGGTAACGAATCTCGGTAGCGGCGACCAGATTACGGCGCTCGTCCTCAATAGAGTCGAGTTCGGCGCGCGCAGATTTCCATGCGGCCTTGGTTTCTGCGGTGGTCATGATGCGGCCCCAAACTCAGAAAGATCATCCGCACTCCAGTCGGCGATTTTGCCGGCGCCATCGATCTCCATGATGACGTAATCGCCATACCCATCACCGCCAGGGCACATGATGGACGGGACATATCCCTCTATCTCGTGGATGACATTGAGGCCCGCGTCGAGCAGAGTGTAACGCCCGTCGTCGCAGACTTTGTAATGCACACTTGCAGTCGTCCCGGCAGGCCAATCGACTATTGTGCCGGCATCGATATCGATGGTGGGAGCCCAAGTATCGAGCGCGGCGAATGGAATCGTCGGGTTGTCCTCTTCATCCGGGACGCCGTTGACTTCGCTATCCTCCCAGTAGCGGACGCCACAAGCTACGCGAAGGAACCTCGCTTCTTTCTCAACCAACTGCGAAACAGTGATTTTCGTCATCGGATTTCCTCACGGGTGTATGGGTTGCGTCGCGCGGTGAAGTCGAGCTTTGGCTCGGATCTCGGAGGCTTGGGAGGTGAGGGGATCGTCTGCTTCGGGCGCGTCCTCATGCCCATAAGCGACTGGGCGACCGTCTTTGCCGCCGTCGGGGTATCGACCCGGCGAGTCTTGAAGCTGTGGCATTTCGGGCAGACAGCCGCGCAATTCTCCAAGCTGTTGTCCTTGGAATTGGCGTCGAGAATGACGTGATCGTATTGGACGCCAACAAGGCTCAGGACGTTCGTGCAGCGCATTCCGTCCGGTAGGCCATACCAAGAGCTAGACGCCTCACAGACGCCGCCTGAGCGGGCAAGGGCAGCCTTGCGCGTCTTGCCGGTGAATTCGCGCCGGTCGCCCATCTACCTGCCCTCTTGCATGGCGGCGGAACGGGCGGCATTCAACTCTGCCATCGCGTCAGTCGAACCGCCAGTGTCCGGATGCGCGGTCTTGGCCTTCGAACGGTAGGCGGCTTCGATGGCTGCGTTGTCCGGTTTCGTGTCAGGAGCGAAGCCAAGGATTTCGCGCCAGGAGCGCTTGGCGCTGGAAGATGCGATAGCCATGAAGCCTTCGAATGCGCGGTCCATCATCAGCGACCCGCCGTGCTCCTCGATTGCACGCATGGCTCGCAGCGCCAGTGTCAGTGACCGGATGTTCTCCTCGGCCCGATTGAACGCATCGCGTGCCATCGCCACCTGACGGCCTTTGTAGGTGAAGTATACGGCGATCCCGACGTCGTCCGGCGGGCGCTGGCCGGCGCGCGGCATGCCGTCGAGCCGAAGTTCATAGTTGGTCGACAAGACGACATTCGCGGCGCTCAGCCTATCCAGTTCGCTTGCCAAGTCCTTGCGGACCGCGTCGAACGTCCAAGGCTTACCCTGAGACGACCAGCGCCGACGCCCGTCGATGCGCTTGTGCCAAGGTGTCCGTGGCCACCCAGCCGGCCACTGCAACGGGAAAGCTGAAGCGCTCATTCAAGCCTCCCCAGACACGCGACGACCGGCGAGCGCGGCGCATACGGCTTGCTTCCTCGCCTTGATGATGCGAGCCGAACCACGCTTATGAGCACGCCGGTATTCAGCTTCCTGACGGTCCAGTTCAGCTATTGCCGGGATGGCCTTGCGGATTTGCTTGGCATTGCGCCAGGCAATCCACGTATTGAGGACACGGCGTAGGAATGAGCGGGTCATGCTGCCACCTTTCCCATCGCTCGGTAATTTGATTGGACGGTGCGCCAGGCTTCGATGATCGCCTCGCACTTGCTGCGCTGGTTGCGGTATTCTTCGTCAGCCTCGACGGCCGCGTAGAAGTTCTCACAGGCGATCCGATAACCTTCGTCCAGAACAGAGTGCGCTTCACGCTCCGCGACCGTTCCTGCGGCATGGAGAAAGGCCCTGGCCTTTGCTTGCCGTCGCTCCTCGTCCCGACGTTCCCGCATCGCCCTTGCGGCCGCGGCGGGTTGGGCGTGGCTTTCCAACATGTCAAAAGCCGCGTGGACAGTTTCGTCTCGGATGGTAAAGCGCATTTGTCTGCCCTCAGAACGGGATTTCCTGATCTGCAAAATCATCGTCGAGCGGCGCGAATTCGCGCGGTCCGGCGGTTTCGATCTCGCGAGAGGCATCGAGAGGCGCGTGATAGTTGCTCACCCCGCGCTGTTCTGCGTAGCCATTCTGTGACGGCTTGCCGCCGATCAGCGATCGGTACTCAGGGCTCTCGGAGATGAATGTCTTGAGCTTGTCAGAAAGGCTTTCGTAGACTTCCCTGTCGAAAAGATGAGGCTCAAGCGACAGAAATACATTGGGGTTGATCTGCGCTGGCATCGCAATGCCCTTCATGGGCTGGCCGATGCCAGTGATGTTCGCGTAGGTGCTTCCGTCCTTTTCGCTATGGGCGATCGACAGAGTGGACGGAACGCCAAGGAGATTGCGAACATCGAACCCGCCGGGTCCGAAATCACTGTCGTTGAATTTCTTGCCGCGCCAGGATTCCAAATCCTTGCGCATGTTCGCCTTCTCGTGCGTCGAGAATGTGTAACGCTTGTGGATCGAAAAAGGCTTCCCGGCATAGTCGCCGGTCGTCATCAGTTCAGTCGGCAATTCGAAGCCGATCATGACGAGACGTTTGAGGCCCTTGCTTTCGCCCTGGAACATCTGCTCATGGCTACCGAGATCGATAAATCGATAGCACCGGGCAATGAACGTTCCAGCGGGCGTCGTCTCGAAATTGCCACCTTCGGCCTTGGGTAGTGTCGATACCATTTTAGTGTCCTTTTCAGCTTTCCATTTTGTCGTCAGGTCTGGTGATCAAGCCGCCTCACCAATGGCGATCTGCATTCGGCGATGCACGGCTCGCGTCACTTCGATGTCGGATTTGCAGTAGGCCGCGAGAGCTTCGAATTCGCCGCGTTGCCACATGCCGGCAACATCGGCCCCGCTTCCGGTTTTGCCGGGCATGCCCATGGCTTTGGCGATCGTGTCGAGGCCAACGAGGTCACGAGGGCCGGCCCATTGGACCATCGTGTCGAATACCGATGCATCCCAAGGCTTTGGCGCGCGCGGGATAAAGCTCGGCACCTTGACGCCAAGCACGAATGCCCGCTGCCAGATGAACCGGATGTCGAAGGCAACGACATTGTGCCCCACGACTGTCGGGACGCCGAATTTCGGCATGCCGCGCTCGATTTCCTGGAAGGCGCGGTTGAGAAGAGAAGGTTCGTCCTGATCCAGGAGCGCACACGCCTCACCTTCATCCCATGCCCATCCGATGCAGCCGATGCGCCCGTGTTGCCCCGACAGGGCCGTCTTGGACACGGCTTCGGCGATCAAACCTGGCTTCTTGTCACGTTCCCATGCCGCGATGGTTTCTGGCTTTGATATGTTGCCCGGAGGCGTGATATCCTCGGCGATTGCCGCGATGATCTTCGGATCAGTCGTCGGCAGGGTTTCGATGTCGAGGACTAAATAGGTCACAGCAAATCCCTCGCTATCTCGGCATATCGACGCCAGTTGATGATTGCCCGGCGCAGCGCCGAACGGTGATAGATGCGCCACCCAGGGAGGCGGCTATGCATGGCAAGACGGGCGGATTGTCGGGCCTCTACAGCCTCGAAATAGAACCGGTAGGCTTCCGCGATCACGACGCCCTCCGTGTCGAAGGCATCCGTTCGTCCGTCCACTGTTCGTAGAGTTCACGAACGACGAGACGCACGGCATAAGGAATGGTGCTCGAAAGCAGCGTGGTCGCGGCGCTGATCTGCTGCTCGCGGTCCGGCTGCCACAGCTCGCGCTCCCTTGATGTGTCGAGGGAGGTCATGCGAACACCATGGCCCACATGCCGGCGGAGATCAGGAAGGCGCATATCGCCAAACCGGCCAGAACGTCTTGAAGCGTGTCGAAGTCGTCGCGGTCCATCACGCCCTCCGTTCTGCGGTGAAGAATTCTGCGGCATGCTCATCGGCGTACAGAGCAGCCGAAATCGCCCGGAAAAGATGGGCGGCGAACGTGTTGCTGTCCGTCGACGGCCGAGGCAAATGAAGCTTGGCGTCGGTGCGTCTGGTGAGAATTGAACCGGGGCGCCGGACGCGTTTCGTGCCGTTGACAACGATGTGACTGACGTAGAAGTCACCGTAGCGTGCGTCGTTCAGGGCAAGCTCGGCAGTGCCGGAGAACGAGCCGAACGAGATTTCGTTGAGTACGATTTCAAGCTCGGAGAAATCGTACTCGCACGTCCAGTTGTCTGCGATTTTGGCGAGTGCAGGGGGCATGGTTATTGCTCCGGGAGAGTTGGCCAGGCGGCATTCGCGCCGCCCGAAATCTCAGTCCGCGACGCGGCGGGATTGGTCCGCGAACGGATCGAATTCGCGAGCGATGCGCATCTCGTAGATGCCCGGGTTCAACTCGTATTCGCCGTGCGGAACTGCGGCGTCCTGAAAGAACCGCTCTGTCTTTTCGAGCACGGCGTAGAGCATCTGCATGCCCGCAGGCACGCCGCTCGTCCGCTCCATCACATCGCCGCCGCTGAGCAAATGATGGTTGCCCTGCTCGCTGTGGCTGATGATATAGCCGTTGCTGACCTTCTCGACGGGGCGGGTCTGCATGTTCTCGGGAAGGTCGCTGATCTTGATGATCGTTACCTCGCCCTGTGCTCCAATAACTTCACGCATCTGTATTTCCTTCTCTCGTTTAAGTGCGGACTTGGGGATGGCGGTACTCGGTTGTCGTCAGACCGACGCGCCACGCCTGAGCGGCAATCGCGGTATCGATCGGCTTGTTGTCGATGTCGGAAACCCGTGGGACGCCCTCGACGATCGTTCCATTGCGAGGGCATACAGCTTGAAGAAATCGCCCAGGCTCGGGCAGGCCCGGCAGAGTGAGTTCGATCAGCGCGCCGATGTCGCTATTCGGGTCGCCGTTGATGATTTTGCGATCCAGCTTGTCGATAAATTTGGCCGCGCCGATGATGGCGAAGCCCGCCGCGCGCTGTTCTGTGTTCTCGGTTTTCAAAACCTCGATAGGATCAAGATTGGCGCGGTTTTCAATCCAAGGCGCAGGCACTCTTGTGCCGTGCCATGCGTGAATGGCGAACCCATCACGATATTCGAGGGCCGGGCCGTCCTCACAGTGCAGGCGGGTTTGTTCATCGCGGCGGAGGACGCGCGGACGATCTGTAATGATCGCGGCTCCGGCAAAAAACCAGACCCAGCCACAATTGGCTGCGATACGCGCCAGTGGTCCGATTTTCTCTGTGCCGGGCAACTTGCAAACACGATAGAAGTAAGAAGCCCAAGCGAGCCAACCGGCTTCGTGCTGGCCGTAAAAGGCAGCCCCGACCTGAGCCCGGACCTGATCCCCGACCTGATCCCAGACCTGATCCCCGACCTGATCCCAGACCTGAGCCCGGACCTGATCCCAGACCTGATCCCAGACCTGAGCCCCGACCTGAGCCCCGACCTGAGCCCCGACCTGAGCCCGGACCTGATCCCGGACCTGATCCCCGACGCTCTCGCCAAGCCGCGTATTCTTGAGAATGGCCGCACCGATCGCGCCTTC
>JBAYVX010000079.1:0-8030 GCA_041674365.1 Kiritimatiellales bacterium
GTGCCCCTTCGCGTCTACCATTTCTTTTTTTACTGTTCGACCGCTTCGACGCTGTCGATGCGCAAGGTGGTCCGCCCGTTTTCCAAAGGCCGGATAATATCGAGATCTTTGACCATCCAGAGCCTGTCGAACTCTTTGACGCTGACCACCTTGATCTCTTTTACTGTTTTCCCGCCCGCGGTCTCTTCCTTCGCGCCGAACACCCGCCCGGTTGCCTGCTCAATCCAGAGCAGCAGGTGGTTGTCTCCGCGCGGAACAGAAATCACATAACAATCCTTGCCTAGTTTTTTGTCGGCCTGCACCGTTTTGGCGTCGCGCGTCCAGAGAAACGAAAAACTCAGATCCGCCCACGTTACGCCGAGCCCGTCGATCTCCGTGTTCGGATCAAAATTCGTCACGTCGATACCATTTTCCGAATATTGGAAATCCGGTCCGTCGGGCAGCCACTCGATTTCCAATGTTTGGAAAACTCCGCTCTTTTCGTCACGGATCCGGTAAATCGCGTTCGCCGGCGCGCCGCCCCAGTTCAGATCCATTTCAACCGTCAGCTCTTTTTTAACAAAACCGTTCGGCGCACGCTCCTTCAGTGACCCGTCCATCCGGATCGGCTCTTTCGGAAGCTGCTCGCGGGCAAAAGCCAGAATTTGCTGTGCGGGCGGCAGTTCTTCAGCGAAAAGCGCGCCGGAAAAAAGTACCAGACAGGCAAAAAGAAATCGTTTCATGCCGCGGAGTTTAATGATCAGAATAATTAAGGACAGAATAATTTATACTGCCGAATTCCCGCCCGCAGAATGATTCTGTCCTTAATTATTCTGATCTGCTTTCCCTTCATCCTCATTGATTCGGCATTCAGTATTAGTTTATGGTCGGCGCCATGACAAAATTCATCATCACCGGCGGCAACACTATTGGCGGAAAATTCTCTCCGCGCGGCAATAAAAACGCAGTTCTGCCCATGCTGGCGGCAACGGTACTGACCGATCAGCCGGTCAAACTCTGCAACGTTCCAGACATTGCCGACGTGCGCGTGATGCTCGAACTGCTCGCCTCGCTCGGCGTGTCGGTCGAAAAAGAGGGCAACTGCGTAACGCTTTGCGCCGCAGAACTCAAAGAAACCGAGCTGGACGAAGAATACTGCCGCAAGGTGCGCACATCCATTCTGCTGGCCGGGCCGCTCGCTGCTCGCCACGGCTCGGCGCTGATTCATTCGCCCGGCGGCGATGTGATTGGCCGTCGCCGCCTCGACACCCATTTTTACGGTCTGCGCGCGCTCGGCATCGAAGTCAACGACACCGCGCCGTACAATTTTAAGCGGAAAGCCCTCGTTGGCGCGGATTTGATTCTCGACGAAGCCAGCGTCACCGCCACCGAAAATATTCTGATGGCCGCCGTGCTCGCCGACGGTGAAACCTCGATTTTCAACGCCGCCTGCGAACCGCATGTGCAGGATCTGGCGCATCTGCTGGTTAAAATGGGAGCGAACATCGCAGGCATCGGCACCAACCGGATGCATATCCGCGGCGTCAAACTGCTGGCCGGCGCGGAACACACGATTCAGCCCGACTATATTGAAACCGGCAGCTTCCTCACCGCCGCTGCCGTTACCGGCGGTTCTCTGGAAATTCCCGATCCGGGCGATATCGTCACGCTGAATGTCCTCGAAAAAGGATTCGCCAAGCTCGGCGTCAACTGGAGCATCGAGGATGCTGTTTTAAAATTTAAAAATGAAACCAGTCGTATGACTGTTCCGGACCTTGGAAATTTTACGCCGAAAATCGAGGACGGCATTTGGCCCGCGTTCCCGTCCGACCTGATGAGCGTACTGATTGTGCTGGCGACGCAGACGCAGGGGCAGATTCTCTTTTTCGAAAAGCTCTTTGAGAGCCGTATGTACTTCGTGGACAACCTGATGTCGATGGGCGCCAACATTATCCAGTGCGACCCGCACCGCGTCGTCGTCAGCGGCGCATCCAGGCTGCACGGCGCGCGGCTGAGCAGCCCGGACATCCGGGCGGGCATGGCCATGTTGATCGCCGCCTGCTGCGCTGAAGGGCGCAGTGTGATTGAAAACGCGCAGGTCATCGACCGCGGCTACGAAGCTATCGATGACCGCCTCCGCGCCCTCGGCGCTGATATTGAGCGAGAGAAGTAGGATCACGAATTGCGCGAATGAACACAAAATGAAACAAAAAAATGTCATTTTATGGTTATTCGTGGGATTTCCGCTGATTTGTATAGCGGTTTTTTTGATCTTTGTTGCCTATTTAACCACCCGGCCCAAAATTCAAACAACACTTGGGCAGCAATTATACAAAAAAGGTAATTACACCGCCGCAGCCTGGTGGTTCGAAAAAGCAGCAAAGCACGATAACGTCAGCGCCCAAGCCTGGATGGGACATTTGTTTTATCACGGACGGGGTGTTCCAAAAAATTATGAACAAGCGGTTAAATGGCTGAACAAAGCGGCCTACCAACAAAATGCCTGGTCTCAGAATATGCTTGGCTGGTGCTATTACAAGGGCCGCGGTGTCCCTACCAATAAGGTTCTGGCGGCAGAGTGGGTTCTTGCTGCCGCCGAGAAAGGGCAGACAGAAGCACAAGCACAGCTGGGATATTTTTACAATAAGGGAATCGGTGTAGAACAAAACTATACTAATTCCGTATCTTGGTACCGAAAAGCTGCGGATCAAGGTAATGCCAAAGCCCAAGCCTGTCTGGGATATGCATATTCGAAGGGGCAGGGTCTCGAACAAAACTATACCAACATGGTTTTTTGGTATCGCAAGGCCGCCGAACAGGGTCTCGCATCCTCTCAATTTGCCCTTGGTGCACTTTATGCCAGCGGCAGTGGCGTTGAAAAAAATCTGGCTACGGCGGTTGAGTGGTATCGCCAAGCGGCTGAGCAGAATTTTGCGCTGGCTCAAATCCGCCTCGGAAAATGTTATGCAAAAGGAGAAGGAGTTCCGAAGGATTTTGAAAAGGCCTATGATTGGTTCCGTAAAGCCGCCGACCAGAATGATCCGGAAGGGCTGTCGCTTGTTGGACTGAGTTATGCTTTTGGCCGGGGAGTGCCAAAAGACTCTGCTGAAGCGATAGTTTGGTATGAAAAGGCGATCCACCAAGGATATACGCGCGCGGCTACTTATCTCGCTCGATGTTATAACGATTCACAAAATTATGCGGAAGCAGAGAGTTGGTACGAAAAAGAAGCTGAAGAAAATGATGCGGCATCCCTTAATGGTTATGCTTGGTTTCTCGCCACTTGTCCGGATGATAACTACCGCAACGGAAAAAAGGCAGTCGAATTGGCTCAGAAAGCCTTGGATCTTCGCCCAGAAAATCCAGCGACTCTCGATACGCTGGCCGCCGCTTACGCTGAGACCGGACAGTTCGATTTTGCAGTTGAAACGCAGAAAAAAGCCATTGAACGCTTAAAAGATCCTGCCAAGGAGAAGCAAGACGGGTATCTTTCCCGCCTTCAATCCTACGAAAACAAAAATCCCTGGCGCGAAACCTCTGCTGATTGATCGTTTCCAAACATTGGAAACCAGCGAGGCGGGGTTTTGTGTGTTTTCCAAACATTGTAAAACGGCTCACTCGGAGAGTTCGCCCCACCTTTAATGACAAGCCTCTTCAGGTAGGGCGATGCCTCCGGCGGAGCCGCAACGATTGACAGTGCCTGCATATTTTAATTAAAGTGCCTGCATGAAAAAGAAGAAGCCGTCCATTCAGTACACGATCCGGCAGGTGCCGGAAGAGGTGGATGCCAAGTTGCGCGAGCTGGCGATTAAGGAGGAGTGCAGCCTGAACTATCTAGTTCTCGACGCGCTTTCTCATACGGCTGGCGCAAAAGATTCGCCGCTGGTTTTCCATGATCTGGATTCGCTGGCCGGTTCATGGGTGGAAGATAAGGCGTTTGATTCTGCCATGAGCGCGTTTGAGCAGGTCGATGAGGATCTGTGGAAATGAACGTGCTATTGGATACCAATTTTTACTCCGCCTTCTGCAAAGGTGACGAGCAGGCGGTTCGTATCATTCAGCAGGCCCGCAAAATTTTTCTCCCGTTCGCCGTACTTGCCGAATTACGCGCCGGATTTCTTTGCGGAACGAAAGCCCGGAAAAATGAAAGGTCTTTAACGCTGTTTCTGAATTCCGTGCGGGTTGAAGTGCTTTATCCGGATGAAAACACGACGCATCAGTTTGCCGCTGTGTTCGCGCAGCTTCGCCTGCTGGGAAAACCGATCCCGACGAACGACATCTGGATTGCCGCGCTGGCGGTTCAGCACGATTTGATTCTTTGCTCGCGGGATAAACACTTCGATCTGCTTCCGCAGCTCGCCCGCGTTTCTTGATTTGTCAGATCCGCGATCATGGATCACGGCTACAATTCTTTTTTCCAAACATTGGAAAAATCAGATCGCGAAGCGTTTGGGCGGGGTCTTTGCCTCTATTTTTCCGCCCGCAGACGAGTGCTTAGATCCGGGGCGACGGAGAAAATCATAGCGTTTCCTGACTTTCTTTCTATCAAGAGCTTTTTCTCAACCAGATCCAGAAGATCGGCACGGGCTGTGGCATATGCGGTTCCATGACTTCTTCGGTGACTGGCTATGGTGTATTCCTGCGCAGGATGCCTCAGCGCATGGGTTAGAAGCGCCTGCTGCCGGTGATTAAAGTTTTTGAGAAAGCGCATTTTTTTCGTTGTGGAAAGAAGTTCCTGTTGTTTCAGGTCGATGTATTCATGCAGTGCGCAAATCGCCCGGTTTATGACATCCATTTGATAGAGGATGAAATAGTTCAGGTCATTCTCATCGGTCTCCGTGTGTAAAAATGACCGGGCATATTGCACGGGGGCTTTGACCAGAATATTTGAAATAGAGACGAATTCAAACAGCCAGAAGTTGTTCCGGAGCATGCACCAGTAGAACAAGGCGCGCGCAGTTCGTCCGTTGCCGTCGACGAAGGGATGATCATATGCCAGCCAAAAGTGCAGCAGGATGGCCCGGACGACCGGTGGAATAAACTGCTCCGGTGTTTCTCCGTTTGCAAACCGGCACATCTGCTGTAACCGATCCGAAAGCTCTTCTGCGAGCGGTGGGGTATGATAAACCTCGCCCTCCTCATCCATTACTCGAACCTGTTCGCTTGGTGTGCGAAGTCGTCCAGCAGCATCCGGGTTGTCCAGTGTTTCTTTTGTCACGCTCCGATGAATATCAAATAAAAGTTCCGGAGACATTTTTTGATCTTTTATCCGGATGATTTTTTGCATGGTGGTGTAGTTATTAAGGATCATTTGTTCACTCCGGTCACGGGGTGCGCGGCCGGTTTTGATCATTTCTTTCGCCACTTCGCGTGTCGTAACCGCACCTTCCAATTGACTGGACGTAATGGCCTCCTGAATCAGTGAGCTGACGATATACCGATCCCGGGTTTGCGGGTTTGTTACCGGATCCGGCATTCCAATAAAACCGCCGCCGCCGAAGTCAATTTCGTGAAGGAGCTCCTGTACACTATCGGGTATGAAATAAACGAATTCTTTTCCGGCTTTGTCGCACAAAGGAATTATTCGATATGCGGCTTTTCGTTTCATTTTCAAAGCAACCCACCATTCTTCATGTGAAAATCCCTTAGGAGCGGGTTTTCTCCGTAATTGATCCCAGTGCGGGTAATCGCGTTCTGCTGGCAGCTCATCCGCCAGTTGGAAAATCTTCGGTAGCCGTTTCTTTTCGATAACCTGCTTGAAAAGCAGGTCGAACTGCATCGGAGCTTGCGGAGTTTTCATTATAATATCCTCATTTACAGAATGTTACATTTCCTATCAACATCCTATCAATATCTATCAAATTGATAGATGGCAAGTGAAAAGTCGGGGTTTTATCAATTTGATAGATATTGATAGGACGTTGATAGTTCGCGACGGAAGGGCTATCAGACTTCAAACCGTTTTGGGCAGGGGGCGAGCATGCGGTAGCCGGTTTTGGTGACGGCGACGGTGTCTTCGATGCGGATGCCGCCGAGTTCGGGATAATAAAGACCGGGTTCGATGGTGATGATGTTTCCGGCGCGCAGTTTTTTGTGCACAGCGGATGAAACGCGCGGGGCTTCGTGAATTTCGAGTCCGACGCCGTGGCCGGTTCCGTGAATGAATCCCTGCGGCCGACCATTGATAATTCCGGTTTTATATCCGCGCCGGTCGAGCTCCGCGATGGCGGCAGCGTGGACGTTGTCGGTCCAGGCTCCGGCTTTGACGGTTTTGAGCGCGGCGGCTTGCGCCGCTTTTACAGCGTTGTACATTTTTTTGAGTTCGGCGGGCGCGGGGCCGCGGCAGACGGTGCGGGTGATATCGCCCCAGTAGCCGGTTTTTCCAGACCTTGGAAATATGTCGAGGACGATGGGCTGTCCGGCGCGAAGCGGGCCGGTTCCGCGTTCGTGCGGGTCAGCGGAGTGCGGGCCGCAGGCGACAATGGTTTCGGTTGCGATGCATTCGCGGTCGAGCAGGGTGTGGCAGATGGTGGCGCGCACGGTTTCGGAAGTAAGGACGGTTTTGCCGCATCGCAAGAGTCCGTCTTTGCCGATTTCCGAGAAGGCAATCTGTTTGATGGCGGCCTTCATAGCGGCGACGGCGGCGCGCTGGGCGTTTTGTATGGCGGAGATTTCGTGCGCGGTTTTGATTTCGCGCTGCGGGCATAGCGCTTCATCAATTATTTTTACTTTATATCCGGCGCAGCGCAGTTTTTCAGCGAGACCGAGCGGAAAGTCGGCGCTGACGGTTAGATTTTTTTGATCCGTGCATTTTTTTATCCAGTCGGCGGCTCCTTTTTTCCAGGTGGAGCCGATGATTTCGGGATGCAGAACGGTGATGCCGCGTTTGACGGTTCGGTGCAGGCGATTGTACTCCATTTCGGAAACGAGGAGTGTTCCACGAGAGCCGGTTTGGATAAGCACCGCGACTTCAGGGGGTTCCGCGCCGCACAAATAACGAATGTCGGCGGGGTTTTTTGCGCTGCTGATAAGTATGTGGACAGGGGATGATTTTTTCATATTCGTAAAGCTTCTATTGGAGCCCTATTTACAAAAAAAAGGTGCACTTTATACACTTTTCTTTTTCCGAACTTCGGACGGTATTTTGTGGAGTCTCTTTTTTTTCTGACTGCATGTTGTGTGCGGTTCTTTTTTTTCTGCCGTTTCCGGCTTTGCCCTTGAGGCTCTTATGCGTTGTCGATTAGCTTCTCCACGTCGCGAAAGCACAGGAGAAATGAGCTTGTGAACAACCTGTTGATATCTCCTTTTGAACTGTTAATTGTTTTCTAACTGTGCCGATTCGGAAGCCTATGCGCAAAGATAAAGATACGCTTTGGAAAGAAGCCTGCGGCCACCTGAAGGATACCCTTCCGAAGGATATTTTCGAGAAGTGGATTGCGGTGATTCAGTGCCGTAGCATTGAAGAGAACAGGGTTGTTCTCGTTGTCGGGAATGATTTTTACCAGTCGTGGCTGGTTGAACACTACCTGCCGCTCATCCGGAAGGCGCTGACGGCGGTGTCCGGCGGCGAGATGGAAATCGATCTGGCGGTAGACTATTCTTTGATCGGTGAACATCCGGAAGAAAAACGGGAGAAACGCCACTCGATCCTTTCTTCCAAAAAGCCGGCGGAAACGAACCTTAATAAAAATTATACGTTTGATTCGTTTGTGGTCGGTCCGTCGAATCAGTTTGCGCATGCGGCAGCCATCGCATCGGCACAGTCGCCGTCGCGGGCCTATAATCCGCTTTTCGTTCACGGCGATGTGGGTCTGGGAAAAACCCATCTGATGCAGGCGATCGGGAATTTCATCCATTCAAAGAATCTGCGTGGACGGGTGTGCTACACCACCTGCGAATCTTTCACAAACGAGTACATCGAGGCGTTGCAAACCAATACGCTGGCGAAGTTCCGTAAAAAATACCGGACGGTGGACGCTCTGCTGATCGACGACATCCATTTTCTCGCTGGTAAAGACCGGATGCAGGAGGAGTTTTTCCATACGTTCAAC
>JBAYVX010000080.1:0-8015 GCA_041674365.1 Kiritimatiellales bacterium
AACCGGCGACCAGTGGTTTGCTGGTTTTGAGTGGATTGGCTCTTTTTGGGTTGCGCCGCCTCAAAAACCACTACCGCTCATAACGACTTTCCCAAACCGTTTCACAACCGGACGCGTGTTTTGTGCGCCCGGTTTTTGTATTTCAGGCTGTAGGGCGCGTTCGCATTCAAACCAGCTGCGCGAAGAAGTTGTTGAACACCAGCTCGGCGGGCAGGTTACGGTCAAACTGACGGGCCATTTCATCCACTGCCGCGATACGGCGCAGCGCATCGGCCCGCGTGCAGAGCATCGCCTGTCGCTTCAATGCTTCCAGATCGTCCTGAAAGTGCAGGGCGGTCTCATCCTGTTCCAGAACCAGCATTAGAATATCGCGCTGCCACTGAAGCATGGTACGAAGAATTTCGGTGCGTGATTCAATCAGTCGCGCCGTCGAACGGGCGGCCAGCAGGTCTTTTGATTCCTTGGCTGACAGCTCTTCCGGAAGCCGTTCCGATTCCTCCGCCTCAAACTCTTTTTTCAGGTCATTCAAAATTCCGGTGATGCGGCCTGTAAACAGTCCCGCTTCCGGAATCGTCGCGGGCGGCAGCTCGCCGAGAATATCAAGCAGGGGATCTTTCCAATGTCTGGACCCGAGCGGAGCGAGAGAGGCCCCGCTATCGTGGGGCAATGACCGAAGGGAATGGCAAACTTTTTCGTCTTCATCCGCCAGCGAAACGCGCTGACAGCGCGACGAAATCGTCGGCAGAAGTGCCTGCGGCTCGTTGGTCACCAGAATCAGCAGCGTTCTGGCCGACGGCTCTTCCAGCGTCTTCAGCAAAGCGTTGGCCGCCTGATCGGTCATCCGGTCGGCGCAGAGAATTACACCCGCTTTCCAGCCGCCCGCAAACGAGGTTTGCGACAGCTGGCGGATCAGGTCGCGGATTTCGTCGATGGTAATTTGGCGGCTTTTACTCTGCGGCTCCAGCCACATAATGTCGGGGTGGGCGCGGGTCTGAACCTGCGGATGATTATTGAAAATCAGATTCAGCAGTTTTTCGGCAAAGCGTAACGCCGCGCCGTGCGGTGCGCCCTGCAGAAGATAGGAATGCGCCAGCTGACCGCTCTGCCAGCTCGCCTCAATGCCGCTCCACGCTTCGCTGAATTGATTTGAACTCATAACTTAAAATTTTGATCAGAATAATTAAGGACAGAATAATTTTTTGATACGTTGTTCGGAAATCATTCTGTCCTTAATTATTCTGATTTTTCTCTTCCAGCAGTTTTTGAACAACATTCCAAATGGATGTTGAAACGGCATCGGGTTCCTGCGCGGCATTAATGATGCGGAAGCGTTCCGGTTCCTCTTCAGCCAGTTTCAGGTAGCCTTCGCGCACCTTTTCGTGAAACGAACGCTCTTCCTGCTCAAAGCGGTCGGCGGATTCGCCGAGCGAAAGATAACGCTGGGCGATGCGTTCAAAACCGGTGGAAACGTCGATATCGAGCAGGAGCGTCAGATCGGGGATCAGGCCGTTCACGGTGAAATAGTGGATTGCCTTCACGGTCTGCACCGGCAGTCCTCGGCCGTACCCCTGATAGGCAGTCGTTGAATCCATAAAGCGGTCGCAGATCACCCAGATTCCTTTTTCGAGGTTCGGGCGGATCACCTTTTCGACCAGCTGATTGCGGCTCGCTTCAAACAAAAGCAGTTCGGCCCGCTCGCAGGGGGCTTCGCCCGCCTGATTATGCTGGAGAATATTGCGGATTTCCTCGCCCAGCGCCGTGCCGCCCGGTTCGCGGGTGTACATCGCTTCGATGCCGAGCTCCGCCAGCCGCCGGATCAGCATTTTAGCCTGCGTCGATTTGCCCGAACCTTCCGGACCTTCCAGAGTGATAAACTTGCCTTTCATGAGCCAATGAGATTGCCACGAAAAACACAAGAAACCACGAAAAAAACATCCGTGAAAATTCGTGCAGATTCGTGGGCAAAAGAGGTTATTATCAGGTCATGAAAAAACTGGTTCAAACGATCTTCCGGCTCCTGATGCTCAGCATCCTTCTGCTGGCGGCCGGGGCGCTCTTTTTCGGCACCAAAAGCATCCATGATCTGCTCGGCGAAAATAAACAGCTCAAGCAGGCCATCAGCACGCTCACGCAGGAAGATCAGATCGGCTACGCCAAAGTCGTTCGGCAGGAAACTCGCGACGGCAAACTCTACTCAACCATCCGCTTCGTCGAAACCGCGCGCGGCAACCCGCTCGAAACGGTTCTGGAGAAGGAATACGAAATCGAAGGCGACATCATCCACTTCGACGCCCTCATCGTCACCTTTTCCAGTCAGGCGGTCATCGACGGCAAAGAACGCTCGCTCTATCTGTGGCGGCGCGTTTACGGTGAAACCCAGTCGCCCGCTGACGGATTCTCCATCGAAGAGCAGGGCGCTGAACCGGCGCGTTACACCGGACTGCTTTCCCGCCTGCGGCTGAAAGACCGCAAAACGTTCTGGTCGGCGATTTGGGATTTATCCAACGATCCCGAAGCGCTTCAGCAGGACGGCATCAAAGCCATCTACGGCAATGCAGTGTATAAAAAGCTCAAGCCCGGCCTCATCTACGTCTTCAAAATCAGCCCGACCGGCCAGCTCATTCCCGAAACCGTCCCGGATTTGTAAAAACCATTAAATCTTTACGGATCCACACTAATTAGTGCCGATTAGTGTCAATTAGTGGTTTCAATTCTTCTTCAGCTTCGAGACGGTGGCGGCGGTATACAGCCGGTCAAGGGGGATGCTCGACAAGGGCAGGAGAGCTGTGCTATGCGAGAGGTCATGCTGAAACCTATTGATCAGACGGAACAATTTCTGAAGGTGGCCGGTGAGTTTAGTCTTGGAGACCTGCCCACGGAACAGTCCCATCCCTTGACGACCGATCTCTCCCGCCTTGCGCAGGAGGATTTGCACGCCGCATTCAAACGGTTGCAAGAGGTAGACCTCGCGGCGCTGTCGCACTTGTGTGATAAGGTGGAGGGGATTGCCGAGCTTGCGCAGTGCATTGCGGATACCTTCGCATCCGGCGGGCGGCTGTTTATTGCGGGATGCGGCGCCACGGGTCGACTTGCCCTTACCGTGGAAATGCTTTGCCGGAGCGGCGTGCTGCCCCCGGAGTTGCGGGAATCCGTCATCGGATTCATGGCGGGCGGTGATGTTGCGCTGATCCGTTCGATTGAAGGCTTTGAGGATCATCCCGAATATGGAGCGCGGCAGTTAGCGGAGCTGGGCTTCCGGGATGGCGACCTGCTCGTGGGCGTGACGGAAGGCGGAGAGACGCCGTTTGTCATCGGCGCAGTCCAGGCTTCGATCCCGCTTTCGACCCGTGAGCCGTGGTTCTGTTATTGCAATCCCGACGACATACTCCGGCGTGTCGCTACCCGCTCGCGTGAAACGCTGGATGACCCGCGCATTCGCAAGCTGAATCTGACGGTCGGGCCGATGGCGCTCGCGGGCAGCACGCGCATGCAGGCCACGACCGTCCAGTTATCGGCTATGCTGATCGCAATCCGTCATCGCGACTGTCCCGGCAGGATCGGGGAGGAACTGGAGCGCCTGACGGCGGCGATCAAGCAACTGAATTATGCAGAGATGGCGCCGCTGACGGAGGCTGAGAGCGCCATTTACCGGAACGGGGGTCATGTACTTTATTCCACCCGCGAGTATGGACTGACGGTGCTCACCGACACCACCGAGCGCGCGCCGACCTTCAGCCTTGCCGCATTTGAAAACGTGCAGGACGCCAGCCTGCCCAAATCGCTTTGCTACCTTATGTTTTCTGAGGCACACAACAGTGCCGACGCATGGAACGCCATGCTCGGGCGCGAGCCGCGCACACTCGAATGGCAGGGAAGCAGCATCACCGGGATGGACTGGTTGATCGGGTATGACATTTCCAGCCGCGCCCGTGCGCACCGCGAGGAGCGCTGGGGCTCTTCCGCCCATCTGTTTTCGATCGACGACGAACGCGACGGCATCCGCTTCGTTCTGGATGAGCGTGCGGTCGCGATACGGATGCCTGCCGATGCGATCCATCGCAACCTCTGCCTGAAGGTGTTGCTCAATGCGCATTCCACGCTGATGATGGGCCGTCTTGGACGGTACGAGGGAAACCTCATGACCTGGGTGAAGCCAAGTAACAACAAGCTGATCGACCGGGCCATTCGCTATGTGCGCGAACTTCACCACAGACATTGCGGACGCAGGCCGGACTATGCCGTGGTGGCGCGCGCGCTGTTCGAGGCGCAGGCAACATTGCAACCGACCGAACCGATTGTTTTGAAAACGCTGGAGCGAATCCAGCGGGAGGAATCACACCATGGCTCTTGTTGACTGGCTGATTGCGGCCGCGTATCTGATCACGGTTCTTGGCGTGGGAATCTATGCCAGCCGCCGCGAAGAGAATGAGGCGGACTTCCTTGTCGGAGGGCGGGGCGTCCCCTGGCTGGCGGTGCTCGGGTCGCTGATCGCTACCGAAGTCAGCGCGGCCACCTTTCTCGCCGTGCCGGGAGTCGGCTTCGGCGAAAACATGACGTACCTGCAGTTCGGCATCGGCTCTATCGCGGCGCGGTTTTTCGTCGCCGCCGTCTTCATCGGCGCCTTTTACAATGCGGGTTGCATGAGCATCTACGAGTTTCTCGGCCAGCGCTTCGGGCCGCGCAGTCAGTATGCGGGCTCTCTTCTGTTCCTTGTCACCCGGCTGATGGCATCCGGTGTTCGGCTGCTGATCGCGGCAACGGGAATCAGCGTGATTTTCGGTCTGCCGCTGCATGTAGTCATCATCGCGTTTACCTTGCTGACCGTCATCTACACTGGATACGGCGGCATTAAGGCAGTGATCTGGACCGACTGTGTGCAGGCGCTCGTCTTCACGGGGGCCGGGGTCGGTGCGCTTTGCTACATCGTACAGGTGATGGGCTGGCACTCTTTTGTATCAGCGGGCATGGAGGGCGGCCGTTTTGAAATCTTCCGGCTCTCCCCCGACGGAGCGGGAATCGGCGCGTGGCTCAACGACTCGAAAACGCTGCTCATGGCGGTCGTGTTCGGTTTCATCAGCACAACGGCTGCGTTGGGAACGGACCAGGATCTCACGCAACGCCTGCTCAGCTCCAAAAACGCCGCCGCTGCGCGGCGCAGTGTCGCCATCAGCGGGTTCATCGCCATCCCGATTGCCGCGCTTTTCCTGCTCGTGGGGGTCGGACTTTATGGAATCAGTGGCACACCGCAGGGATCGGCGCTCGCAAATCTCGCCAGTAATGACGATGCGTTTCCGCGGTTCATTTCCGCCATCGCCCCGGCGGGATTGCGCGGGTTGCTGGTCGCCGGCGTGCTGGCTGCGGCGATGTCCAGCCTCGATTCCGCGATGGCGGCCCTGAGTTCCTCGACCTTACGAGATTTAATCGAACCCTGGACGAACCGGCAGGGACGGAAGCTCAACCATCTGACGATTTCGCGCGGACTTGTCTGTGTTTTTGCAATCCTGCTGGCGCTGATTGCCTGGATGCTCCGCGACAGCGGAACGTTCCTTTGGCTTGCATTCCAGATTACCAGCGTCACGTACGGCGTCCTGCTTGGAGTATTCCTGCTGGGTCTCCGGGGTAAACGCGGCAATGATGCCGGAAACATGCTGGCGATCGGGGTGGGGCTGTTAGCGGCGATCATCAGTCTGACCTCCATTAAAATGGGGTGGTTGCCCATTGCATGGACCTGGGTGATCGTAATTGGCTCATCCGTTACCTATGCCGTCGGCAGCGCTTTTCGATCCGGAGACCGTGCTGCCCGGCCGTGAAAAACATTGGCGGCGCTTCCAAGGTTTGGAAAAGGATGGTAAAGATAGCGGCGTTTCAGGCGCGGCTTTGCGGCAGAGCCGTGTTGTCGATTGATGGCTGACGGTTGATGAGGTTGTAGGCGCGGGCGGTGACCGCGCAAATCCGGGCGAGAATATATGAAATTTGCGGATGTGGCAGAGACTGCGAAACGGCTGGTGGAAACCCCGCCGTTGACCGCCTCTATCGCTCCAAACCCTTCGCCTCCGACGAAGAACGCCTGGGGCATCTGTTTAAGCTGTACGAGGAGATGACCGCGAAGGAAACACTGATTTAGGGATTGAAAATGAAAAAGCTAACCGTGGATTTTGAGCATTGCTACGGAATCAAAAAACTACAAGCGGAGTTTGATTTCGAAAAAGGACGAGTACATGCGATTTATGCCCCAAACGGGGTAATGAAAACTTCTTTTGCGAATGCATTCCACGATCTGAGTCAGGGTACCGAATCAACTGACCGAATTTGGAAAAATCGTGAAACGAAGCGAACAGTTAAAGATGAAAACGGGAATGATCTGCCCTCAGAATCTGTCTTTGTCATCGAGCCATACAAGCCTGGCTACCGCTCAGATCGTATAGCTACCTTAATGGTTAATGAAAAGCTACGAACGCAATATGAAGAAATACACAAAGAAATCGATGAGAAGGTTGAAATTTTCGTCGCAGGATTAAAGCCTCTAACCGGACTAAAGGCTGGAATCAAAGAGCAGTTTTCAATTGCAATTACTTTCGACGAGAACGATTTTTTCAGGGCTCTAGGACGGGTAAAGGGCGAGGTAGAACAAGAGCCCGACACCCCCTTGGGTGATGTAGTCTACAGTCAAATTTTTAATCCTAAAGTAGAAGCTGTTCTGAATGATCCGAATTTTACAGCCAAAATACGGGAATATATTGAGAAATACGATGAGCTGGTTAGCAAGTCGACTTTCTTCAAGAAGGGTGTTTTCACACATAATAATGCTGCTGATATAGCAAAAAACCTGAACACGAACGGCTTCTTTAAGGCAAATCATTCCATTTATTTGAGGATAAACGGGCAAAAGCGTGAGGTTAGTTCTCTAAAAGAATTAGAGGCCGCCATACAGGAAGAAAAGGCCAGGATATTAACAGATGCCGATCTTCAAACAGCGTTTGAAGAGGTAGATAAGACGTTAACAAAAAATGCTGACCTCCGGGGATTCAGACAGTGTTTAGAGGACAACCCGATCATTTTAACCGAGCTTAATAACCCCGATAAGTTAAAGCAAAAGTTATGGGTGGCGTATCTTGTGCGCATCAAAGACGCTTACATGAAACTTCTTTGTGCCTCCGATAACGGCAGAGAGAAGATCTCTAAAATTGTAGATGAGGCGAAGCGAGAAAGAACTCGGTGGGCAGAAGTAATACACATCTTTAATGAACGATTTGCCGTTCCATTTGTTGTGCGAATGAACAATCAGGAAGACGTGATTCTTAAAAGTGATGCGCCAAGTCTCTGTTTTGACTTTTTGGATGATCCTGAGAGCAAGAATTCTTTAACAACGCAGTTAGAAGAGAAAACCCTGATCGACGTTTTGAGCAACGGCGAGAAACGTGCCCTGTACATCTTAAACATCATCTTCGAGGTCGAAGCGCGGAAATCGCTACAACAAAACACGCTATTCATCGTTGATGATATTGCCGACTCGTTTGATTACAAAAACAAATACGCTATCGTTGAATACTTAAAGGACATGGGCTTGGAACGCGACTTTCGACTAATAATTCTAAGCCATAACTTCGACTTTTTCCGAACGGTCGCAGGAAGACTGGCCATAGCTAGAGAGAATTTATTCACTGCGATTAAGGATCAGGAAGAGATTTCGCTTAAAAATCAATTCTATAAAAATCCATTCATCTACTGGAAAAAACATCTTCATGCAGACTCTTTCATGTTGATAGCTTCGATCCCTTTTTTGAGGAATTTGGCGGAATATTCCGGTGATACCAGCTCTTATGCTCAGCTAACATCACTTCTGCATATAAAGCCTGGTACCGAGAAAATTACCGTGGCCAACCTCGAAAGCTTAGTCAAAAAAATCCTTCATGATCAGAATCCGCTTACATTAGACAACCCCGATGCCGGCGTTAAACACCTCATTTATCAAAGCGCGGATAGCATAGCTGCCGACAATTCGGAACATTCAGCAC
>JBAYVX010000081.1:0-8014 GCA_041674365.1 Kiritimatiellales bacterium
ACGCCACCGGCGAAACGCTGGCCGAAGCCTTCGAAGCGGCTTGGAACGGCGATCCCGTTTCCGCCTTTGGTTCCGTCATTGCTGTCACGCAGAAAGTCGATATGGCCACCGCCGAACTCCTCAAAGGCCGGTTCATTGAAGCGTTGATCGCGCCCGACTTCGAACCCGAAGCCCTCGAATTGCTTAAGGCTAAGAGCAAAAACATCCGCTTGCTGAAACTACGCAAGCCCATGTCCAAAGCCGCGCCGCGCAAAATGATCAAAGACATCAACGGCGGAATCCTCGTACAGGATGTTGATACCGATCTCATCGCTGAATGGAACGTTGTCACCCAAACCGCATTTGACGAATCGAAAAAGGCTTTGGCTAAATTCGGAATCGCCGCCGCCAAGCACACCAAGTCCAACGCCATCATGATTGTGCAGGAATACAAAGCCGGACAGTTCCGCGTCCTCGGCATGGGCGCCGGACAGCCCAACCGCGTTGATTCACTGCGCAAACTCGCCGTGCCGCGCGCCATTGAAAACCTCAAGCTACAGAATCCGGAAATCACTGAAGAGCAGATCGCCAAAACCATCGGCGAATGCGTCTTTGTTTCCGAGGCGTTTTTCCCGTTCGCCGACAGCATCGACGAAGCCCACGCCGTCGGCGCGCGCTTCATCGTTCAGCCGGGCGGCTCGATCCGCGACGACGAAGTGGTCGCCGCCTGCGACAAGTACGGCATCGCCATGGCCTTTACCGGCATGCGTCACTTCAAACATTGATATCGGCTGATTTTGGCGCATGGACTTCGTTACGAAGGGTTCGCGGTGCTATTTGCACAGCTTCACCCTTCGCGCCTCGTCTCTGCACCAATATTGAGCCGATATCTTTGATTTGTAGCTGCGATCCGAGATCGCGGTTTCCAAGGCTTGGCAAATTCGTGCTGATTGCCACTCGCGTTGCCCGTTGCTTTCTTTTCAGAAAGCCTCTACCTTCGGTGGTCGTGTTATTCGTGATCGCCATTCTAATTGGAGAGAAAAGTGGATCAGACGTGGTTGAAACTGCAGAACGGAAGTGATGTGCGCGGCGTCGCGCTCGAAGGCATCAAAGATCAGCCGGTAACGCTGACCCCGGAAATTGTACGTCCGATTGGTTTTGCCTTTGCTCAGTGGCTTTCTGAGAAAACAGGCAAACCGGTTTCTGAACTGAAAGTGGCTGTCGGCCACGATTCGCGCCTGTCGGCGGACGCGATCAAAACCGCGGTTTTCCAGGGTTTGGAAAAAGCCGGTTGTGCGGCGATTGCCGACAGCGGCCTTTCTTCGACTCCCGCGATGTTCATGGCGACGGTTTTTGAAAACCACGCCTTTGACGGCTCGATTATGCTGACCGCCAGCCATCTGCCGTTCAACCGCAACGGCCTGAAGTTTTTCACCCGCGATGGCGGTCTCGAAAAAGCCGACATCAAAAAGATTCTGACTCTCGCCACCGAAACCGGCGTCTTCGAAGCACCGGCGCCTTCGAACGTCAAAAAGATCGAACTGATGGATGACTACGCAGCGTCGCTGGTTTCCAACATTCGGAAAGGCGCGGGGCAGGGCGATACGCCGCTGGCTGGATTGAAGATTGTGGTCGATGCCGGTAACGGTGCGGGCGGCTATTTTGTCGATAAAGTGCTCAAACCGCTCGGCGCGGATACCACCGGCAGCCAGTTCCTTGAACCGGACGGTTCGTTCCCGAATCACATTCCGAATCCGGAAGATCCAGATGCGATGGAGGCGATCATTTCCGCCGTCGAAAAAAACAAAGCCGATCTCGGCATTATTTTCGATACCGATGTGGACCGCGCGGGTGCGGTCGATAAAAACGGCAAGCCGATCAACCGCAACCGTTTTATCGCGCTGATGTCCACCATCGTGCTCGAAGAGCATCCCGGTTCGGTGATCGTGACCGACTCGGTGACTTCGACCGGCCTTAAATACTGGATCGAAGAAAAACTGGGCGGAGTGCATCACCGCTTTAAACGCGGGTACAAGAACGTGATCAACGAGTCGATCCGGCTGAACGACGAAGGCAAAGAGTCCTGGCTGGCGATGGAAACCTCCGGCCATGGCGCGCTGAAGGGAAACTATTTCCTCGATGACGGCGCGTACCAGATCGCCAAAATCCTGATCAAGACCGCGCAGCTGCACGCTGCCGGCAAAGGCGGCGTGGACGGACTGGTCGCCGGATTGCCTGAACCGGTCGAAGCCAAAGAATACCGCGCGAAAATTAAAACTGCCGACTTCGGACCGTATGGCGACGACGTGCTCAAAAAGTTCGAGCAGTTTGTGGCGGACGAGCCGGGCTGGTCGGCCACACCGAATAACTTTGAAGGCGTTCACGTTACGGTTGATGCCGCGCACGGCAACGGCTGGGCGCTGCTGCGCAAATCGCTGCACGATCCGGTCCTGCCGCTCAATATCGAAAGCGAAGAGGTTGGCGGCGTTGCCAAAATCGCCGCCCGCATGCAGGCCTTTCTCGCGCAGTTCGATCAGCTCGATCTGCCGAAGATGTGATCAGCGAGGTGGAACGCGATCTCCGAGCGCGTTTCCTCCTGCGGCGGACAAGCAAAGCGTGCCCGGAGGTCACGCTCCACCCTAAGATTTTCGTTGATCGAGACGACACCAGACGGTGGCGAGCAGCGGGCCGGAGATGTTGTGCCAGACGCTGAAGAGCGCGGCGGGCAGCGCCGCCTCGGGTGAAAAGTGCGCGACCGCAAGTGCAACGGCCAGTCCCGAGTTCTGCATGCCGACCTCGATAGACAGCGCGCGCCGCTGCGGGATGCCCATTTTAAGCGCAACGCCGCTGAACCAGCCGAACAGCAGTCCTCCGCCGTTGTGCAGTACGACGGCGGCGAAAACGACCGGTGCCGTATTCAGAAGCTTGTCCGACTCTTTTCCGACAATCGCCGCGACAATCAGCAGAATCGCCACGATGGAAATCACCGGAAGAATCGGTTGCGCCTTTTTGAGGGTCTTTCCAAAAAAATGATTGGCGACCGTTCCGAGTACAACGGGGATCAGGACGATCTGAACGATGGAGAGAAACAGCGCGCCCGTATCAATGTGCATCCAATGTCCGGCGAGCAGAAACATGAGTGTCGGCGTGAGTAGCGGTGACAGGAGGGTGGACGCGGTGGTCATGGCGACGGAGAGGGCAACATCACCTTTGGCAAGAAAGGTGATGACGTTGGAGGCGGTTCCGCCGGGACAGCATCCGAGCAGGATAACGCCGACCGCGAGCGCATCCGGCAGGCGCAGCATACGGGCGATTCCGTAGGCCAGCAGCGGCATAATAAGATATTGCGCGGCCGCTCCGGCAAGCACATCGTGCGGACGCTGAAGCAGTTCTTTGAACTCTCTGCCGGAGAGCGTCATGCCCATGCCGAACATGATGACGCCGAGCATCCATTTGATGTTGGGCAGAACCCACAGGAAGGCGGTTGGCGTCCAAAGACTCCAGCCGGTAAACAGCAGAATCCAGACGACAAACCAGTCGGTGATGAAGCGGCAGATTTTTTCAAAGCGGCTCATAGATTTCACGCAGGATAAACAAATCCTGAACCTCCGGCAACTCCGCATGGATGTGGGGGAATTCCTGACTTGGTTTGATGAGAAATTCTTTTTTAAGTTGGAGCAAACTGTTTTAGACTGCGCGTCAATCTACAGGTGTTATGGAGGATTTGACCGGATGAAAAAGTGGGTTCTTTTTGCAGGACTGACGGCGGCAGTCTCAGTACAGGCCGGAAATTATTCGCAGGATTTTAACTCGGCGTCAGCCGGCAGTACGGATCTTGGCGACGGTTCAACGATCACGGACAGCGGAACCGGGTTTGCACAGGTTTATAGCAATGAAACATGGAAAGCTCTTCGCCTGACTCAGGACGGACCTTCCGGAAGCGCAATGACCGGCAACTATGCTTTTCCGGATCTGGATGCCGGCAACACGGTCTCCGGTTTTACAGCCTCTTTTGATGTGCTGATCAAAAATGATTACAATGGAACTGCCGACGGCTTTTCGTTCAACTTCGGAACGCTCGGTGCGCTGGCCTACGGCGGCGAGGAAGGAATGTATTCCGGAAGCGGTTCGATGCTGTCGATCGGATGGGATACCTATAACAACGGCGGAAGCGATCCGCAGTCCATTGAGGTTTTTGTCAATGGAGTCAGCGCCGGCAACAACACGGCCGTTCCTCCGGTCATCGCGTCCTCGCTCAGCGGCCCGTTTCAGTCGGTTTTTATTAACTGGGACGCCAACGGTTTGGATGTAACGTATGGCGGCACAGCCGTCTTTACCGACCTGGATATTTCCGGGTTTACACCGTTGACCGGCGCACAATTTGCATTTGCCGCGCGCACCGGCGGCGAGAATGAGGATGTTTTCATCGACAACGTCAATATAAACACCATTCCGGAACCGGCCGGCGCGGCATTAATTGCTGCGATTGTTGCCGCGGCATTTTTCATCCGTCGCCGCTGCATCGACTGATCCGGACGCTCCGGTTTTCACGAATGCCCCGGCACTTCCGGGGCGTTTTTGTTTTCCAAGGATTGGAAAAAATGGTTCCAATCATTGGAAACCGGCGAGGCCGGAGGTTCATAATTTTCCAAACCTTGGAAAACCCGGAGAGCAGATTATGAGTCGAACGGTTTTGGTGACAGGGGCGACGCGCGGCATCGGCCGCGAGGCAGTGAAGCAGCTCTGCGCGCAGGGCTTTACCGTGTTTGCCACCGGCCGCGATTCGCAGTTGCTGAAAGAGCTGAAAAAAGAGACAGGTTGTCTGGGCGAGCCGTTTAACCTGTCGGAGCCGGATGCGCCGGTGGCGCTCTACGCGGCGGCCTCCGCGGTGCTCGGCGGAATTGATATTCTGATCAATTACGCCGGCTTCAATCCTGGCAAGGAGCCGATTGTCGATGTGCCGGCGGAGCGGCTCGACGCATCGTATGCGATCAACTTCCGTGCGCCCTATCTGCTCTGTCGCGAAGCGCTTCGCGAAATGGGCGCACGGCGGAGCGGTCATATTTTGAATGTGATCAGCACCATTGCCCGCACCAGCGCGCCGAACTATTCCACCTACTGTTCGCTGAAATATGCGCTGCACGGGTTCACGCTCTGTCTGATCAAAGAGGCGCGAATGGTGAATGTGAAGGTGACCGGCGTCTATCCCGGCGGTACCGACACCGACTTCCGTCCGGAAGACCGGCCCGATTATTTAAAGCCGGAATCTGCGGCGAAGATGATCGTACAGTGTACCAATGCTCCGGAAGATGTTGTGGTTCACGAACTGGTTTACCGTCCAATGATCGAATCCAATTTTTAATTATGAAAACAGCAATTGGGTTGAGTTTGGTTTGTGTGTCACTGCTGACAGGGTGCACCACGATGGATGCGGTGACTGGTCAGCAGACGCGGAATTTTTATTCCCTGCAACAGGATGTAGAGATCGGATCGCAGGTTTACGACGAAACCGTCGCCGAAATGCGCAAACAGGGCGTGCCGATCAATGCCGACGCCGCCCGCGTCGCGCAGCTGAAAGAAATGGTTCGCCGGATCAGTTCAATCTCCGCTCTGCCGGATCTGCCGTATGACGTGACGTTGATTCAAACGAACGTGGTCAACGCCATGGCCGCGCCCGGCGGAAAAATCATGGTTTACGAAGGGTTGTGGAATCCGAAGGACGGGCTGGTAAAAGATGACGACGAGCTGGCCGCCGTGCTGGCGCACGAAATCGCCCACGTCAACTGCCGCCATTCCACCGAAGCCATGACGAGAGCCATGCCGGTTAATCTGGCCGCAGCGGGTTTTATGGTCTGGGCGGAGGGTAAAGAGCACCAGAAAATGATGCAGATCTTTGCGGCAGGCGGGCTGTTTATTTACAACGGGATGTGGATGACTCGTTATTCGCGCATGGACGAAACCGAAGCGGATAGCGTCGGGCTGATGTATATGGCCAAAGCCGGTTACGACCCGCGCACCGCTCTGCGCATCTGGGAACGCGCCGCGCAGAAGCGCACCGGAGCCGATCCGGCCTCCAGTATTTTTTCCACTCATCCGGCGGACAGCGTCCGCCTGCAGAATCTGCGCGCGCAGCTGCCCGCCGCGCTGGCGGCCTATGAAGCCAGCCTGTACCGGAGAGCTTTTTAAGGCAGAGCGATCCGGATGTGTTGTAGTGAGAGCCAGCGTTTCTTCGTTGGCGGTTCTAAAAATGTCTGTAGATATTCTGCAAAGCGGAGAATCAGCGGGCTGCTTTCGGGATTTTTCAGCGACTGCTAACACCAAGTCGGCTTAAGGCAAATTTCGCATCCGCATCATTTTGTGCCGCGGCCTTCTGCCACCACTTGATCGCCTGTTGAGTATTTTTGCTAACGCCAGTACCAAAGTAGCAACAAAGCCCCATCATGCATTGTGCTTCCGGATCATTTTTTGAAGCGGCCATACAGAACCACTTGACCGCCTCTTTTTCATTTTTCGGGACGCCATCACCGAAATAGAAATAATTTCCCAGAAGAACCTGCGCTTCAACATCTCCTTGCGAGGCTTTTGTCTGTAACGTGAACAAGTTACCGTTTTCCTCACCCGTACCCGTAAGCGATAGAGACAGAAGACCGAAAATCAACACAGCAGCTTGCTTTTTTAATTTCATATTATCCCCAAAAATTGTTAGTGAAACGGGCTCGTGAAAATCCGGAACCCTTCAGTGAGGGAGGGTTAATAACACCAAGTGTTTTTGTTAGTCAAAAAGAAATGATTAAAATCAAATACATCGGCTGAATGCGGGGATGTGATGCGCGTTTTCGGGCCCTTTTCTTACAAAACGTAAGAGATCTCCAAAAGCCGTCACGACTATTGGAAAAGTAGTTTGCTTCATCAAGCCGGGTTTTTCGGTAGATATTCAATGTTTGGAAAAACAGTTTTTGCTTCCCCTCTTCATTCGTGTACATTCACGTTTATTCGCCTGCCCTGAGCGGGTCGAAGGGCGGTTAAAAAAGGGTTTTTCAATGATTTACAGAGTTGAGATCGGGTTGAAGCCGGGCGTGCCGGATGCGCGCGGGCGCGGGGTGATCGGCAAAGCGAAAAGCGCGCTGGGCATGAAGATCAAGTCCTGCCAAACGCGTGACGTTTATAAGGTGGACGCCAACATCAAACGCGCCGAAGCCAAGGCCGTTCAGCTCGGCTTCGCCGACGCCGTGGTTGCCCGTTCCGCTCTTGGCCGTCTGAAGGCGCCGGCCAGCTTCGACTGGATGCTCGAAATCGGCTTCAAACCGGGCGTGACCGATAACGTCGGGCGCACCGCCCGCGGCGCAATGGCCGACATTCTCGGCCGCGAGCTGGCCTGGGAAGAGCAGGTCTACACCTCGATCCAGTATTTCCTGAAAGGCGATTTAACCCGCGAAGACGTGCTCCATCTCGGTAAAGACCTGCTGGCCAATACGCTGATTCAGACGATTCAGGTTTTCTCCAAGGAAGAATGGCTGGCGTCCGAACCGGATATGATCGCGCCGATCTTCGATGACCATCAGGAGGTCACGGTTAACGTGATTGAACTGCCGGACGATGATGCCGCACTGATGAAGATTTCCAGCGACGGCATCCTTTCCCTTTCCCTCGAAGAAATGCGCGTGATCCGCAACCACTACCTGAGTGACTCTGTGAAAGCGCACCGCGCCGAACTCGGCATGCCCGAATGGCCGACTGACGTCGAGTTGGAATGTATTGCCCAGACCTGGTCAGAGCACTGCTCGCACAAAGTGTTTGCCGGAACGATCGAATACAAAGACGAAGAGACCGGTAAAGAGGAGGTTATCAACTCCCTCTATAAAACCTACGTCAAAGCTTCCACCAAGAAGGTGCAGGAAAAAATCGACTGGCTGATTTCGGTGTTCACCGATAACGCGGGTGTGATCAAATTTAACGAAGACCTTCATCTGGTCTATAAAGTGGAAACTCACAACTCGCCCTCCGCGCTCGATCCGTTCGGCGGCTCGATGACCGG
>JBAYVX010000082.1:0-7944 GCA_041674365.1 Kiritimatiellales bacterium
CGTAATCTGCGTGACGGTGAATGCCGCACCTTTTTTCTGCGCCATCAGACAGTTCATGATGTTGTTTTCATCGTCGCCGGTCAGCGCAACAAACGCAGTATTGCGGGTCAGCCCGGCTTCATCCAGCGTGCTCTCCGCCAGTGCGTCGGCCCGTAGAATCAGCGCACGGTTGAGCTCGGCTGAACAACGGCGCGCGCGGTCATCCGCTTTTTCCAGCAGCACACAGTCCATTTCGTTTTCAACCAGCTTGGCCAGCATCAGCCCTAGATCGCCGCCGCCGGCAATAATTACCTTATCGAACGGTTTCATATCCGGACAGACCCACTCGAAAAACGCAGCCACATCCGTCGGGCCGCCGACCAGATAAACCAGATCCCCACTCTCAAAAACCGTATCCCCATGCGGCACGACCAGTTCGTCGCGACGCCGAATGGCAATAATGCGGACGCTTTGAATCAGATCCAGCCGGACGCACTCCGCCGGAGTGCGATCCAGCAACGGGCTCACCGCACTAATATCAAACCCGGCGATCATCACTTTTCCATCAAACAGATGGAACGCCTCCAGCGCGCCGGGCAACTGAAGCATATTGAAAATTTCGCGGGCGCATTCCTGTTTCTGGTTAATCACCAGATCAATGCCCATTCGGGTCAGATCATAGGTGTCGTTCGTGTGAATATATTCGGAACTTGAAACGCGGGCCACCTTGCGCGGCACACCGGCAGCATGGGCGTACAGACAGGCCAGAATATTCACCTCGTCGCTATTCGTCACCGCAATAACCAGCTGGCATTTATCCACCTGTGCTTCATCCAGTACGCGCGGACTCGACCCGGGCCCGCAAAGGGTTAGAATGTCCAGTTTCGCCTCAGCCTGAGCCAACACCTGCGCGTCGGTATCCACCATCACCACACTGTGCTTCTCTTCACAAAGCCGCATCGCCAGCTGCTGACCGGCATTCCCGGCGCCAATAATTAAAATCCTCATAGGCCGGTGGTTATGCCGGATAAATGCCGGACTTTCAACCAAAAAGCCCGCTCTGCGGGAGCGGGTTACTGAGGAAAAAAATCGCCCAGCGTCGAGCCCTTCGACGGCTTCTGCCGCCGGGCCGGAGTCAACGGCGTTTCACAGCGCAGGAGAAACTCGCGGCAGGAAATCACCGAGGCGCCGAAAACGGAAACCAGCCGCTGTTCAATCCAGTCGGATGTCACCACCAGAATCCGCGCCGGATTCTTTGCGTCGTGCACCATCTGCTCAATCACCCCGTCCGCCGTGCGGTTCGACGGCGAAAAGAGAACTTCCAAATTCGGCGCATCGAGCGCTTCATCCCGTCCACCCTCGCGACCGTCAAATACCACCGTAATTTTTGAAGCCATTCCTGAAGCCGACTGCTCAATGCGGCGCACCAGCCGCTGGCGAGCCGTCGGCAGGTCGTCGCGCCGTCCTTCCAGCGCCGCATCCTGATGAAGCAGGTTGTAGCCGTCAATAATAAGCCAATCAAAGTCCATGGAGGCGGATTGTAAAGTGAAATGCCGGAGTCGGGCTGTGAAAAACGCACTCATGCCGCCAGTTCCGTGATGTACCTTTCTTCTGCGGTTTGAAACTGAAGTATTTTCCGGGGATATCGGTTGATCCATTCCTCAATCTGCCGAATCCGTTCTCGGCTGAACGTCGAGATGTCTCGCCCTTTGGCGATGAACCGGCGGATCATCCGGTTCCCATTTTCGTTCGATCCTCGCTCCCAGGATGCATAGGCATGGGCATAGAACAGCTGGGTTCGCTGTTTCCTGCTCAACGCCGACTTCTCCATAGCTTCGACATCAAGGAATTCGCTGCCGTTGTCCGCTGTGATCGACTTGAAGATCATCCGGAAGGCACCTGCCCCCATCGACCGTTCGATGCCGGCCAGCGCGTTCAGCACAGACTGTTGCGTTTTGTCGGCGAGTTTGCGGATCAGAATCTTACGGGTCTTGCGCTCAGTCAGTGTCATCAGAACCGGCTTTGCGGCATCTTTTCCGCCAACGACCAGATCAATCTCCCAATGACCGAACACGGAGCGGTCTTCCGCCTCTTCTGGACGTTTCTCGATGCTTTTACGGCGAGCCGGATGCTTCTTGGGTCGGCGTACAACGGTTTTCCGGCGGCGCTTCCGCCTCTTCCTCTTCTCCCAGAGCGATTCATTGCTGACCCCATCGATCAGTCCTTGGTCGATGTAGGAATAGAGGGTCTTTGCACAAACAGAACAACCGTGCTTCTGCTCATCCATTCGATGCGCCACCACCTCCGGCGAACACCTTTCTTCGACGATTTGCTGCTGGATGAATTCTGAGGCTTTGTAATGGGCTCCCAGCTTAAGTTGAGGCCCCTTGGCGGTGGCATTCAGATCATGAACATCTTGTCCCCGGTCTGCGCTGTAAACTGCCGATCGGCTCAAATCGGTATGAATGCGTTCCACAGTTCCTCTTTTGATTTCCCTTTCAATCGTACGGACATCACGCCCCAGAAGAGCGGCAATCTCTGAGGGGGCTCTCTTTGCGTTTAAAAGCCCCTCCATCTGTAGGCGTTCATCCCGGTTCAAGTGTTTGCCCTTTCGCGAATGCGTGATAGTTTCCTGCTGTCCCATGCCGAGGTTCCTTTCCTTTGTTTTCGTTGAATGAAGAAAGGTTCATTCTGGCATGGGGCACTTTGATTCCCGACTCCGGCATTTCACTTTACAATCCGCCAACGTTGGATGGGTGAATGGTTGCAAGACCAAAACTTTCCAAACATTGGAAAAACCCGCTGCCGGTCTTCCGATGTGCGGAAAAATCCTATTCCCATACATTTAAATGTATGGGAATGACCCCCGATGTTTCCAATGCTTGGAAAACTCTTTTGTCGGGCGGCTCTTTTGAGTAGATTCCGCGCATGAGCAAACTCCAAGGAACCGTGGCCCACGTCATGCGCCGGTTTGTCCCCGATAAATGGGGCGGCACCGAAACCGTTGTTTTCAACCTCGCCCGCGAACTCGAAAAGAGCGGACTCAACAGTCCGATCTTCTGCACCGACATGTTCGCGAAAACCGGTGAAGAAAGAATCGATGGCGTCACCGTGCGACGTTTCCGCTACTGCTTTCCATGGTTCGGACTCAGTGAAGCGGCAAAAAGTGCATTGCGTCTCAAAGGCGGCAGTCCCCTCTCTCTGCCGCTTTTCTTTGCTCTGCTACGGCAGAAAAATCTGACGCTGATTCACACGCACGTCGGCCGGCGGCTCGGCGGCATCGCCCGTACCGTCGCGCGCATCCGCAGAATTCCGTATGTCATTCATGTTCACGGCGGACGCCACACCGTCCCGCAGGAACAGTACGATTCCATGACCGCTCCAATTAAAGGAAAACTGGAATGGGGGAAAATCTTCGGCCTGTTTTTCGGATCGCGCCGCGTCTTCGATGATGCTGCCGCCATCATCTGCGTCGGGCAAAGCGAAGCCGACGAAATGCGGCAACGCGGGCAGAAAAACGTCCACTATCTGCCCAACGGCGTGCATGTGCAGCGGTTTGCGGAAGCGATGCCGCAAACCTTCCGTAAAACCTACGGACTGGAAGACCAGAAATTTATTCTCTGCCTCTCGCGCATCGACTTTCAGAAAAACCAGCTTCTGCTGGTAAAAGCCTTCGCCGCATTCCGCGAAAACCATCCGGACTGGAAGCTGGTTTTTATCGGCTCCGTTTCCGTTGAAGAATATCACCAGAAGATTTTAGACGAAATCGCGAGGCTGAACCTGCAAGACTCCGTGCTGATTATTCCCGGACTCAAACCGGGTGACCCGTTGCTTCCGTCGGCCTATAAAGCAGCGGAACTGTTCGTTTTGCCAACCGCTAACGAACCGTTCGGCATCGTCATTCTTGAAGCGTGGGCGGCCGGAACGCCGGTCATTGCCACACGCGTCGGCGGCATCCCCGGCTTCACGACCGACGGCGAAAACATTCTGCTCACCGAAGACAACAACGAAGCCATGCTGGCTGAAAAAATGAAACAGCTGGCCGGCTCGCAGGAACTTCGGACAAAACTTTCATTAAACGGACGCGCCGAAGTCTCCGCAAAATACGACTGGAGTTCTATCGCCGCCCGTGTCGTCAAAATCTATGAGGACGTTTTGAAATGACTAAACTGCTTATCTGGATCGGCGTTTTCGTCGGCGGGTGGATCGGCTGGTGGATCGGTGCAGAACTCGGCTTTGAGTTTTTCGGCGAATTTATAATCAGCAGCCTCGGCAGCATCGCCGGCGTCTTCATCGGCTGGAAAATCGCCAGCGAATACTTTTAAGAGAAGTATGAAAGATGAATTATGACAGATGAAAGAGGTATTGCTTATTCGATAAGAAAAATACCATTTTCATAGCTCATCTTTCATAGCTCATAGTTCTCTTCACGCCATCAGCGAGCGCAGCACATAGTTCAGCACGCCGCCGTTTTTCAGGTATTCGATTTCGAGCGGTGCATCGACGCGTGCCTTCACCTGAAACTCTTTGCCGTCCGCTTTCACCGTCAGCAGCTTGCCCGGCTTGAAGCCGTCGGCAATTCCCGTGATGGTGAAGGTTTCCTTACCGGTGAGGCCGAGGCTTTCCGCCGTATCGCCGTTGATAAACTCGCACGGAATAATTCCCATGCCGACGAGGTTGGAGCGGTGAATCCGCTCGAAGCTTTCAGCGATGACGGCTTTGACGCCGAGCAGCTTGGTACCTTTCGCGGCCCAGTCGCGCGAGGAACCCGCGCCGTACATCTTGCCCGCCAGCACGACGAGCGGCGTGTTCGTTTCGGCATACTTCATCGCGGCGTCGTAAATGGTCATTTCCTCCCCCGCCCGAGGGGTCAGTCCGATATTTTGATATTTTTTGTCTATCAAAATATTCGGACTGACCCCGTCCGGCGCGAGATAGATTGTCCGTCCGCCCTCACCTTCGACCATTTTGTTCTTAATGCGGATGTTGGCGAAGGTGCCGCGCATCATCACTTCATGGTTGCCTCGGCGCGAGCCGTAGGAGTTGAAGTCGCGTTCTTCCACGCCGTGTGCGCGAAGATAGTCGGCGGCCGGGCTCTTTTTGGAAATGTTGCCCGCCGGAGAAATATGGTCGGTGGTGATGAAGTCGCCGAACAATCCTAGTACCGAGGCGTCCTCAATGTCGGCCAGCGGCGCGGGCGGCTGTTCACAGCCGTCAAAGAAGGTGGGCTCGCGGATGTAGGTTGAGTCACCGTCCCACTGAAACACCTGGCTGGTTACGGTTTCGAGCGCGTTCCATTCCGGGCTGACCGCAGACGTGTCACCGTACACACCGGTGTAAAACGACGGATCGGCAGCTAGCGTAATGGCGGCGTTTAGTTCGTCCGTCGTCGGCCAGATATCCTTGAGGAAAACATCTTTGCCGGATGTGTCTTTGCCGATCGGATCGTGTTCAAGATCAATGTTGACGGTTCCGGCCAGTGCGTAGGCAACGACGAGAAGCGGCGAAGCGAGATAATTGGCTTTGGTGAGCGGATGAACACGGCCTTCAAAGTTGCGGTTGCCGGAAAGCACGGCGGCGACGGTCAGGTCGTTGGCTTTGATCGCCTCTTCGATTTCCGGCGCCAGCGGGCCGCTGTTACCGATGCAGGTGGCACAGCCATACGCCGCAATCTGAAAACCGAGCTCGTTGAGCGGTTCCAGCAGTCCGGCTTTTTCAAGATAGCCGGTCGCCGCCTGCGATCCGGGAGCGAGAGAGGTTTTGACAAAGGCGGGAACCGTCAGCCCTTTTTCGACCGCCTTTTTGGCAACCAGCGCCGCACCCATCATCAGGCCGGGGTTGGAGGTGTTGGTGCAACTGGTGATTGAAGCGATGACGACAGACCCATTGGTGAGTGATGATTGACGATTGACGATTTCAGGTTTGCCGCTTCGCTGCCCGGCATTCGCCGTGCCTCTGCCTTCGGCGGTCAAGTTTCCAGTTTCAGGTTTCTCGAAGTCTCTCATAAATTCTTCTTTGAGAGACGAGAGAGAAAGCTGCTGATGCGGACGGCTCGGCCCGGCGAGCGCGGGTTCGACCGTCGAGAGATCGAGTTCAAGTGTGTCGTTATAGTCGGCTTCGCTATCAAAGCCCCAAATGCCCTGTGCTTTGCAGTAGGCTTCGACGAGCGCGCACTGTTTTTCGTCGCGGCCGGTTTCGCGCAGGTAACCGATGGTTTTTTCGTCGATCGGAAAAAAGCCCATGGTCGCACCGTATTCAGGCGCCATGTTGGCCACTGGGCAGCGGTCGGCCAGACTGAGGTTGGCCGCGCCTTCGCCGTAAAATTCGATAAACTTACCGACCACCCCTTTTTTGCGAAGCATGCGGGTGACGGTGAGCGCCAGATCGGTGGCAGTTACGCCCGGCCTGAGCGAACCGGTGAATTTGAATCCGACGACCTCGGGCGTGAGAATCGGAATCGGCTGACCGAGCATGGCGGCTTCGGCTTCGATGCCGCCGACGCCCCATCCGAGTACACCCATGCAGTTGATGGTGGTTGTGTGGCTGTCCGTTCCCACTAAAGTATCCGGATAAGCAATTTCGAATTCCGAACCCTGAACTCTGAACTCTGAAACAGCGACGCACGTCGCCAAATATTCCATGTTAATCTGATGGCAGATGCCAAGGCCGGGCGGAAGAACGCGCAGTTTTTCAAAGGCACCCTGCCCCCATTTGAGGAATTTATAGCGCTCGGCATTGCGTTCGAAATCGCGGGCAACGTTGATGGAGAGCGAGGATGAACAACCGGCGGAGTCGAGCTGAACGGAGTGGTCAACGACGAGATCGACGGGCACCTGCGGCTCAATGCGGGCGGCGTCTTTCCCTGCCCGATCCATTGCAGAACGGAGTGCGGCCAGGTCGACCACGCAGGGGACACCGGTGAAGTCCTGAAGCAATACGCGGGCCGGCATGAAGGGAAGTTCAACAATTTCACTTTTTGGCGACCAT
Organism: Kiritimatiellales bacterium; assembly: GCA_041674365.1. Taxonomy (GTDB): domain Bacteria; phylum Verrucomicrobiota; class Kiritimatiellia; order Kiritimatiellales; family Tichowtungiaceae; genus Tichowtungia. Next base: position 6,967 of record JBAYVX010000082.1, read on the forward strand.
TGGGCGAGCTGGGCAATATGCCGCGCGGTGTAGGCCGGATGCCCCTGCATCCGGAGGAGCGATTCCAGCAGGACTTTTACGGAAAACGGCATGCGCGAAAAATTGTAGCCGCCGCGTTTTTCGAGCTCCGGCAGGCTGTAGTACGAAACGTCTAAATCACCCAGCTTCTTTAAAAAATCGTTTTTATTCATCTGTATCTCCAACGGTTAAAGGGGCTGGAGAATAAACCACGAAATCCACGGATGACACGAAAAAAGATGCCGAACCATGCGAACATCTTCTTCTGCGAACGCACGTGCTGAGTGCCGCAAAGAATAAATTCTTTCCGCGATGATTTGGAATATGATATCTGATCAATTGATGAAACCTTCCCAACACAGCCGATGGCCGTTGATTCTGGCGGGTCTTACCGCCGTAACCGGTATTTATCTTTCGGTATATCTTCGGGGTCGCATTGCACAAACAGAAGCCTCCACAGCGGAACTCACGGCAGAAACCCTGCGGCTGAACACCGAACAGGAATTAACCCTGTTTGGCGATGTGCTTGAATCGGTATGCGCCCTGCACGCCCTGTCCGACGCGGTTGATCAGGCCGCCATGGACGAATTTATTGAAAAAGGAATGGTTCATCAGCACGCCGTGCTGGGTGGTGCGTTCGGGCTTACCCAGCGGATCAGCCCATGGCTGCGCACTGAAATTGAAAGAAAAGCAAAAAATCAACCGGGTGCTTATCAGATTGTGCAGCAGGGACCGAACGGCACCTGGATTCCGGCCGCCTCCAAAGACGTTTATTACCCGCTCACATGGCAAAGCCGGGCAAATGGACTGAACGTTCCGATCGGATTTGATTTTTCGTCTCTTGGCGAAAGTACCTGCCGCACCATCGAACAGATCGAACGCACCCGCCGCCCGGCTCTGGATCCGTTGCCGATTAGAGATCAGGGGTTAGGAGTCAGGGGTCGGGAGTCAGAGGGCAGA
>JBAYVX010000083.1:0-7903 GCA_041674365.1 Kiritimatiellales bacterium
CCGCGGGTCTGGTCGAGTCCTTCGGCAATAAAGTGTGCCGGGAAGTTCCCCTCAAAGTGCGCCTTGTTTTCAAACGGATAATGCTGCTGGGCGTACGGCATGGCACCGGACTCAAACCAGCAATCGAGTACTTCGGGCGTGCGCTTATAGGTTTTGCCGTCCTTTTTAATCAGAATATCATCGACGAAATGTTTATGCAGATCGGTGACCTTCTGCCCGGAAAGCTCTTCAAGCTCGGCGGCTGACGAAATGCAGATGGTGTCATTCGAATTTTCAATATTCACCCAGACCGGAATACAGGAACCCCAGAAACGATTACGGCTGATGTTCCAGTCGTTAGCGTCGGCCAGCCAGTTGGCGAAGCGTTTTTCGCCGACGTATTCCGGCATCCAATGCACCTGCGCGTTGTTAGCGAGCATCTCCTCGCGCAGGTCTTCAACGCGCACATACCACGCATCGATGGCGCGATAGATCAGCGGTGTGTCCGTGCGTTCACAAAACGGATAGCTGTGCTGAATGGTGGACTGATGAACCAGCTTCCCTTCGTCCTTGAGGCGTTTGATGATGGCCTTGTCTGCGTCTTTACAGAACACGCCTTGATAGTCCGGAACCTGCACGGTGAATTTACAGTCCTCGTCTAGCGGTTCGACGAGCGGGATGTCGGCGGCACGGCAGATGCGGTAGTCGTCTTCCCCGTAAGCCGGAGCCATATGAACGATCCCGGTTCCGTCTTCCGTGCTGACGAAACTGTCGAGCAGAACACGGAAGGAATTGGGGTTTGCGGTAAAATAATCGAAGAGCGGCTCATAGGTCAGCCCGGCGAGTTCCGAACCTTGGAACTTTTTGAGAACTTCATACTCGCCCTCTTTTTTGTAGTAGGCTCCGAGACGCGCTTCGGCCAACACATAGACGTCGCCGCTGTCTGTGTCACGCACGGCAACATAGTCGATGTCAGAGCCGACACAGATGGCAAGGTTGGACGGCAGCGTCCACGGCGTCGTCGTCCAGATAAGGGCAAAAGCGTTTTCGATTTCAAAGCCGTTCAGCTTAACGCGCACCGTGATAGCCGGATCCTGCACGTCCTGATAGTTACGACCGGCTTCAAAGTTGGAAAGCGGCGTATTGAGCTTCCAGCTATAAGGCATGATGCGGTGGGCTTTATAGATGCGCCCCTGTTTCCAAAGTTCGGAAAACACCCACCAGATGGTTTCCATGAAATCCTTGTCCATGGTCTTATAGTCGTTCTGAAAATCGACCCAGCGCCCCATGCGGGTGACGGTCTTTTCCCACTCCTCGACATATTTGGTGACCATGGAGCGGCACTGCTCGTTGAAAACGCCGACGCCCGCCTCGATGATGGCTGGAGCTCCAGCAAGACCAAGAGCCTCCTGTGCCAGCGCTTCGATCGGCAGGCCGTGGCAGTCCCAGCCGAAGCGACGCTCAACGCGGTGGCCGCGCATGGTCTGGTAGCGCGGCACGATGTCTTTGATGGTTCCTGCGAGCAGATGGCCGTAGTGCGGCAGACCGGTGGCGAACGGCGGACCGTCATAGAAAACAAACTCGGAATTTTCGGTGCGGTTTTCAACCGACTTTTTAAATGTGCCGTGCTCCCGCCAAAAGGCAAGTACGCCTTCTTCCATAGCCGCGAAATCTGTTTTGCTCGAAACCGGTTTAAACATAGTTGGAATCCCTCTGAAAATTGAAGGGGTCAATTTAGCGGGCGGGACTGCTAAAGACAAGCCGTGCTTAGGGAAAAGCAGCGCGTATTGAAGCGTTGCTTTTCCAAACATTGGGAAAATTCCGCGCAGATTTTCCAAGGTTTGGAAACGTTAGAATCCGGTATCCATCGGATCCTGCGGGAAGGCAAGCAGCCAGAACTGCACCCAGAACTGCGTTTCGTCGTATTCGTTGATTTTCAAGCCGAGGCCCATACCAACGCAGTCAAATTTGTGTGTGACGAGGATTCTTCGTTCATACCACTGGTCGTACAGCCGGTCGTAACTGGCGGAAAGCTCATAGGACCATTTATCGTTCGGAAAGAGCCGGATGCGCGGCGTGTAGAGTTCGCGGGTTCCGTCGAGATAGCGGTATTCAAAACTGTATTCGCTTTGGTCGTCTGTGACCCATTTGATGCGCGCATTCGCGGGCGTAATCTGTCCGTTGTACCAGTTGTATTCAAGACCTGCCCGAAGGAACAGGTTGTCGGTCAGGTGCACTTCGGCCATGGCGGCGAGGTTACTGAAGGCTTTCTCGCCGGTCGCCGGATCAAAGCGGTAGGTTGTATAGACATCGCTGTCGAGGACATTGTCGATGCGTTTGCCGCCGCGCTTACTCTGCAGGAAGTTGCGAACACCGAAGCGCAGTTCGTTCTGTTCGTCGAGCGCATCTATGTCATCGAACTGAAAGAGCTCGTTGGTATGCACGTCGGAAGAGCGATAGCTGTAGTCCGCATAGGGCTCAACGATATGGCGCAGACCGGTGCCATAGAAACCGCTCTTCTCTGTCAGCGTTTTGTATGCTTTAAAGGAGGTCAGCGTACCGAGCTCAAAGAGATTACGAAGTTTCGCGTCCCCTGCCACGGAGTCGCTGTACCAAGTACCGCGGTAACCGGCGCGCGGGATCACATTGAAGAATTCTTTGAAGCGCATCGGCAGGAATATCTGGTTGTGCGTATCAAACCGCGCGCTGTTGTATTCATTGAGCGGCGGAAGATTGGTTGTCGAGCTCAGCATGTCGAGATATGCACCGTTGTTTTCGCTTTCGAAGAAGAACGGGGAATCGCCGATCCGTGAACGGTACCAGTCGTAGGTCGCTTCAGGACTGCGATCGACGGTGGTGTAGAAGTCGTTCATACGGTGATCGACACGCAGACTGGCGGCGTAGTCTTCCCCGGAATGCTGCACGACCGCATAGTTTTCCGGATTGGCTTCGTTCTTATACTCTGTATTGAAGAAGTCCCGGGTAATTAACGGATCACTCAGCCAGTTCAGCTTGGTGGCGAAGTAGGTTTCCGGGTCGATCTGCTCCCGATCCGTCAGCTTGATGCGATAACGCTGCGAGTCGACCAAAGACCGGTATGATGCCAAATCGTGGTTGTTCTGCGGGTCGTTATCGCTGATGTAATAGGTTTCAATTTTTCCGCCGCCCTGCGGTGTTTTCCAAACAAAATCCTGTCCCAGGCCCAACCCGCGCTGGGAGTAGACATCAAAATGTGTCTTCGAAGTGAGCCATTCTGTCGGATGTACGGTGGCACGCACCTTGACGAAGGCACCGAAGTTTCCGCCATACCCGACCACCGTGTTAAGGACGCTGGCACCAACGTGACGCTGCCAGTACGGTGTATAGAAGACCGGAACCGGGCCGACGTAAAACGTGACGTTCTTGGCTTTGATCAGGGCTCCGCGAGGGCCCTCGTCATTAATGACCCGTACTTCTTTTGCTTTGGCATAAACCGCCGGATTGTCGCCGGAACAGGTGGTGACCATGGCATTGCGCATCACGAATTCATTGGTTGAAATACGTTCGGTGGAATCAGCAGTGATATAGGCCGGTTCAAAGTACATAAAGGATTTACCGAACGTGCCTTCGCGGGTCTTGTAGTTGTAAACCAGTTCCTGCCCTTCCCAGCGGTTTCCTTCGCGGATCATCAGAATATTGCCGTTGGCACGAATCTCACCGGTTTGAGAATTCACGGTTACGTGGTCAGCCTGCAGGCTGGCGCCCTGCTGCTGAAAAGCGACATTGCCTTCACCGATGAGCAGGTCGCCGGAATATTCCATCCGGTCCGCAGTGACTTCGATGGCATTTTCGTCATCTGTGGTACGTGCAGGAAGCGGCTTGGGCTCAACGCGCATTGCACCCATTGCCGCCCCGCCGACAGCAGTAATTCCGCCACCGCCCGACGCGCCCTCTGTATCGGCCGCCGGAAGAATCGGCGCCTTTGTGCCGTCAGCCAGCATCACATCGCCATGAGGAAACAGTACCCGCAGACGTTCTGCCGATTTCGCGGCATATTGAGTTCCGGCGTATTGTTTAACGACCTTCGTATAGTAAATCGCGGCAGACCCGTTCTTCGGAGGGCGCGGTACGCGTTCATAAAAGCGTCCGATCTCATAATTATATCCGGCTGAAATATCGGTGAGCTGTTCATCAAACGCTTTGACTTCGGCCAAATGCTGCGAGTTGGTATAGAGTTCCGGAAACATCCTGGCAGAAAACTGCGCCTGCTCGCGGATATCTACGCTGTATGGAATGGAATCAACCAGCGCCTTGTAGCTGTCAATTTTTGCAACGGCGGCCTTTTCGGCAAACGGGCTGTCTGGATAACGGTATTCAACGGTTGAATAGGAAACGACCGCCAGTTCCTGGTCGTCATTCTCCTGATAGGCGCGGCCGATCATGTATTGCATTTCCGGCGCACGACCCCACTGCGGCGCGTTCTGGAGAATAGACTCAAAATACGGGACAGCCTGTTCCGGCGCACGATAGCCGCCGAAGAGCCAGCGCATCCGTTTACGGTTCATCTCTTTCACCGCGATGGTGTACTGCCGGTCGAGAATCGCATCATAATCCTTAATGCCGGTGTAATACTGTTTAATCAGATCTTCGTAGGCAGCAAATGCCTTCTTGTTTTTACCTTGTTCGAAATAGATATCCGCCGCCGCCTGCTTGGCCGTCACAGCTTCAGCACTTTCCGGCCAGCGTTTTTCCAGAATTTCAAACTGCTCGCGTGCACTTTTGATATGTCCGCGCTCACGGAGTGAATTTGCGTAAGCCAGATGATCCTGCGGTGTCGCCGGTTTATGAGCAAACGGATTGATGTAAAAATAGTTTCCGCTCCGGGTTTCCTTGTATGGCAGAGCCGTTGAACAGCCTGTCACAGTCAGCAGCGTAAAGACGGCCAGAAAGCCCGCAAAAAAAGCGCAGTTCCGTTTTAAATTCATATCCGCCAGAGAGTACGGAAGCCCCTCCGCCTTGGCAAGAGCGAAGCCGAGGTTTCCAAGGTTCAGCAGAAGGCCTCATACAAACAACATCCCGGGCTTTGACACAGCCGGAAGAAAACCCGCCCAAGTGGCTCATACTGCAAAACAGGCTGATAAAGAAGAAATCATCCGATCCGCATCATTACGAATGATGCGATCCGGAGGTGCGCACGACCGCAAAAAAACGGTCTTCGAAACGCTCAAACAGTCCGTTGCGTTTGAGCAGGTCGGCCAGTTCCGGCACCTTGGCGGTGTCACGTGAGGCATTTAAAAAGGCCTGTTCAATATCGTGATGCAGCTGTGCCTTGCGGTCGCGCTGTAACTGGCGAATATCCTGTATGTTGCCCGCCACCGAGTTTTGAACCAGTTCGACCATCAGTTTCAGCAGGCAGACCTCCCACGGACGATCCACACCGACCAGCACTGCGCCCAGCGGATCGCTGCGCTCAGCGATATCGGCTTTAACCCGGTCGACCACCGTCTGAAGCGGATCGCTCAGAATATAGTCGTTAACTTCCTGCTTCTGCACTTTGAAGCCGTATTTTAAAATCTGCATATCCTGCGCGTGCTTATGCAGCCAATCGGCGTAGTCGCGTGCTTCGTTGCCAAAGCCCTCAAGCATCATCTGATCGATCGACTGAGGGGTGATGATCTCAGGACGGAACGCCTTCAGTTTACCCTCGCGCACACGTACTTTATCGACCGAGTCCATCAACTCCGTCACCAGATGATAGTTCACCATCGTGGCGCCAAACGTCTCCAGACGGCGCTCCGGCACTGAGATTAACTCGGTGTTGTTTACCGCATACCAGAAATCAAACTGTGGGTCGTTATTCATCGCGTATAGTATAGCAAAAACCCCGCTCTTTACGAACGGGGAATCGGGTCAGTTTTGTTTTCATTTTCCGCAAGCCGGAAAATGGTGGTGGGGGAAGGATTCGAACCTTCGAAGGCAGAGCCAGCAGATTTACAGTCTGCCCCGTTTGGCCACTTCGGTACCCCACCGCAATGCAAAAGAGACGGATACCATAAACAAAAAAATTTGGATGTCCACCCCGTTTTAATTTTTTCCAATGATTGGAAACCGGCTGGACCGGATTTCAGATTTTTTCCAAGGCCCGGAGGATAATCTGTACCGTCATACAATGACTCAGACTGCCGAAGTGCGCCGAATGAGTTCTTCACGGATGCGGCGGCGGGCGTAACGAAGATCGAGAATTCCGGCGGCTTCCTCGGATCCGTCGCCACTCAAAACCGGCATCGCTTCGATCTGCGCACGGTTCATGTCGTCGAGCACATCGGCAAGCTTCATCAGTGCCGTGGTACGATCTTTAACCGGCTCCATCACATCGCCAGCAACCAGCCATTGCCAGCTGTCGGCATCGGCCAGCAGCTCTTTGAGTGAATCAAAGGTGAGTACACCCTGAATTTTCCCCGTGGTGGAAACCACCGGATAAACCAGCGCGTCGCGCCGGGCAAACTGCCGAAGAACCAGCGAGAGCGGCATATCTTCAGGAATCGGCTGAACTTCCGGGTTCATGGCATCGCCAACACACATTTCGGCGATTACATCCTCTTCCGTAATATTGCGATCGATTTCACCGGCCAGACGAACAGCCAGTTTTGTACAGGGAGGACCGATAAGCTGCACAACCAGTGTGGTCGCGGTCACCGTAAAGATGATCATGTCGCCCAGCGACATGGTTTCGGTGATCTGAATACCCTGCAGATGCTGAGAGGCCATAATGGACAACCCGACAGCCACCCCGCCCTGTGCGAAGAGCGAAAGGCCCATGTATTTACAAACTGCCGGTTCGGCTTTAGAAATGCGCCCGCCCCAGAACGAGCCGAGCCATTTACCAAGACTGCGCATAGCAACATAGACGACGACCAGACCCCATATCCACGGCGGCATATTGCGGATGCCCAAACGCGCCCCGACCAGCACGAAAAACAAAATGTAAATCGGCGCAGAAAATGAACGAACCACTTCGAAGAGTTCTTTACTGCGGCGCGGCGCGATGTTGGTAAGCAGAATACCGATCGACATCGTCGCCAGAATCACATCCATTTTGAATACAACCGCCGCGCTGATGGTGAGCAGAATCACACCCAGCGCCAGTCCGAGGCGGCGCTCTTTATGCGGGAGAAAACGGAGAATCAGATTGAGGCCGAACCCGGCGCCGAGTCCAAGAAAGACAGAGCCGAACAGTTCAATACAAACCCCGACCAGCTCCTTGCCGACATCCGCCGTACCGGAGGTGAGCATTTGCGCGGCACTGGTGCCCAGCGCATAGAGTGTCATGGCCAGCGCATCGTCCAACGCCACAATAGCAATGACGGCTGTCGTTAAAACACCTGCGGTACGGTATTCCCACAGCACATCAATGGTGGATGCCGGATCAGTCGCCGAGGCAATCGCACCGAAAACAACCCCCGCCGCCAGCGCCGCAGGAAAGCTGTGGCTGACCAGATAAACAATCAGCGTTGAAAAAATTCCAACCAGAAAAAATGCGGCCAGTCCTTCACCCAGCAGAATGGCAGTAAACTGCTTGCCGTATTTTTTAAAAATGCTTCCGTGCAGTTCGCCGCCGACCAGAAAACCGATCAGCCCCAGAGCAAATAAATTAAACGGCCGCAGAGCCAGAATATCGGCTGTCTGCACCACACGCAGCCCGCTTTCACCGATCAGCACACCGATAACGATATAGCCGACCACCTGGGGAACATGCAATTTCTGGAAAATCCACGCCCCAAGACCACCAAGAAGCACACACAAACCAATAATTGTAAGGAGTCCCATTTAGACAGACTCCCCGCCCGTGAAGATTTTAAAGACGGATACGGCATCGGTTGCACCAATAAGCGCTTTGCGGGTATTTTCGTCTTTAAGACGTGAACTGATGGCTGAAAGAGCCCGG
>JBAYVX010000084.1:0-7850 GCA_041674365.1 Kiritimatiellales bacterium
ATCTGGGGAAAAACGGTCGAAGACTACAGCCGTGTCGCGGAGATTTTTAACGATCAGACGCGCATCAGCGCGCTCGAAGTGAATGTCTCCTGTCCGAACGTCAAAGAGGGAGGGGCGCTCTACGGAACCGACTGCAATCTTTTCCGAACCGTTGTGGACGCAGTGCGCGCGAAGACACAGAAGCCGCTGATTATCAAGCTTGCGCCGAATGTGGCGGACATCCGGGTGTTTGCCCGCGCCGCCGAAGAGTGCGGGGCCGATGCGGTTTCGATCATGAATTCCTATCCGGCGATGGCGATTGATATTGAAACGTGTATGCCGCAACTGGCGAACCGCACAGGCGGGCTTTCCGGCCCGGCCATCAAGCCGATTGCAATTAAACTGGTTTGGGAAGCCGCTAAAGCGATCAATATCCCAATCATTGGAATGGGCGGCATCAGCAGTCCTGAAGACGCACTGGAATTTATCATCGCCGGCGCTTCGGCGGTCGCCGTCGGCACGGCCAGTTTTACCGATCCCTCTATTGCTGTGCGCGTGATTGAAGGAATGGAAAACTGGATGGCGACTAAAGGTATCGGTTCGGTTGCTGAGCTCAAAGGAACGGTGCAGGCATGATGCGCCGCTGGATGGTTGGTGCGCTGGTACTGCTTCTTGCACTTTCTGTAATCGGCTGGATTTTTTATATGCCGCCGTCGGCTCTGAATATGCTGAAGCCGGTTCCGGCGCACGCACGGATTGTTTATCAAAGTGATACGCCCGGCTGGTTCCTTTCATTTTTTCCAACCCTTGGAACCTGCCGTCGGCAGGCCAACCCTTGGGAAAAAAGTTTCCAAACTTTGGAAAAAAGTCCGCTGGCGGTGGCCTCCGTTGCGCTTGGCGGACGTGGGCGGCGCGATACGTGGGTAGCGGTGAGTGCTGTCGGACGACGTGCTGTTTTTCTTCGCTGGCAGCTGGTTTTTGCCCCGCCCGAGGGAGTTAAACCGTCCCGCCCGTATGGCGCATGGCCGGTTTGGCAGTACAGTGATCCATCGCTTCCGGCGTGGATGTGTATTCGGTTTTCGGTGGCTGAAGGGTTGCTGATTTGTTCCATCTCGGATGACAGCCATGATATTTATGATCTGCTTGATACGCTCGACGGGCGGCGCCCGTCGGCAGATAGGAAGGAAAAGTAATGAAAACAACAGCAGTGATTTTGTTTGCGGCGACGGTTCTGCTGATGGCGGGATGCAAGACGACGGAGCCTGTACCGGTTTCTTGGCAAAAGCAATCAGCCTATATGTCGAAGGTGCGCGATCCGCGCATTTACGGACTGAGTATTTATCAAACACCCTCGGGAGTTGAATATCGCGGCGGCGGACGGCTGCATCCGAATCAGAGAGAGGCGCTGGCGATGGAGGCAGAAAATCTGTTGCGTCCGGTGGTGATGCTGCGCGGGAATTTCGGAATGAAATCGCCGGTGCTTTTTGATTTTACATCTTCTGCGAGCTGGCTGGAGTTTGATCTGGCGCAGATGCTCGGCGCATTGCCGGTCGGCGAGCGCTCCGCGCAACTGATTAAACTGCCGGGCGAGGAGATTACCTGTTGTCTTTCGATGGTTCCTTCGATGCGGTTTAAACAGCTTTATGTCGAGTGGCCACTGGTTTATGTCCGCATGGCGACCGGCCCGCTCGGGCCGTTGGCACGAGGAATTGAAAAACCGGAGCTGAAAGGCGTGATCGGGTGGGATCTGCTCGGGAAGTTTGCGCAGATTCAGTTAAATTACGTCCGGAAGCAGGTGGTACTCTCAACAGCTCAAACAGCGTATGCGCCCGATCCTGCCCGGGTTGTCGCAAGCATTCCGCTGATAAAACACGCGGGAGCCTGTGCGGTGCGCGGTATTGTTGACGGCAGGGAGAGTTTAATTTTGATTGATCCGGCAGGCGATTTTGAATTTGCGACGGATGGTGCGGCGACGGTTTCGACCATTCAGCTGGATGCCGATCTTATTTTTTCCGGTTTTACGGTGACGAACTCACCCGGCGGCCTGCGTATCGGCGCGCGTCTGCTGCAGAATTATCAAGTAACCGTTTGTCCTCAGGCGGGCGCAGCATATTTTGAGAAACCGGACACAGACAGGGATAAGTAAGCCTGAACTATTTGTCTTTCGCGTCCGCATTGAGCAGCTCCTGAACTGCGGCCAGAAGTTCAGACAGCGCGATCGGTTTTGAAAATATGTGCCGGGCGCCGAATTTTTTTGCCTGAGGGAGAAAGTTGACCGGTTGTATTTTCATACCTCCGGAAATGGCTATGACCGGAATTTCCGGATGGTGTTTTTTGATTTCCATCAGCAGTTCAAGTCCATCCATTTCAGGCATCATAATATCCGTGATGATGAGGTCGGGCTTTTGCTGTTTCAGTGAAAGGATCCCCTCCAGGCCGTTGAGGGCGAGTGCAACAGAGAAACCTTCACTTTCCAGAAACTGCTCGAACAGAGAAAGTACAGCGGGGTCGTCATCAATCACTAAAATGTGTTTCATAGTGCAGTTCTTTCACGGGATTGTTTCTGTTAAGGCCTCATGCACAGCTGCCAGCAGACCGGCTATAGAAAACGGTTTTTGAAGGAAATGATATCCTTTGGAGTCAAGATTAGTCCATCGCTCACGCTGATCCTGATAGCCGCTGTAAAGCAGAACCGCAAGGCGGGGGTTTTTCTTTCGGAGCTTGTCTGCCAGATCAATACCTTTTTCTCCGGGCAGGATCATGTCGCTGAAGAGCAGGTCAAAGAGTTTTTTTTCCTGTTCAAAAAGCAGGGTGGCCTCTTCTGCATTCGAGGCAGTAACGATCTCATATCCTGATACGGATAGAATCCGAATAACGAGATTGAGGGTGTCCACGTCGTCTTCAACCAGCAGAATACGTCCGTTATGCAGAGAGGCCGGCTCATTCAGTGAGGCAGGCGCACAGGCCGGCAGATAGACCTTAAAGGTGGTTCCAAGCCCTTTTTCACTGTACACGTGAATCCAGCCTTTGTTTTGTTTGACGATTCCGTAGATTACGGCAAGTCCCAGGCCGGTTCCCTGACCGACCGCTTTTGTCGTAAAAAACGGTTCGAACAGATGGTCTTTTATTTCGCGGCTCATACCGCAGCCGGTGTCGGTAACAGCGAGGCAGACAAACGAGCCCGGTTCCGCTTCCGGTATTCCTGCCGCGACCTGTCGTTCAAAGGTTATGTTTTCAGTTGAGATGTTCAGGCGTCCGCCGTTCGGCATGGCATCGCGCGCGTTGACGGCCAGATTCATAATGACCTGAGTGAGCTGGCCGTAGTCGGCATATACTTCATGCAAAGCCGGATCCGGTTTAAAGATGAACGTTATGTTGTTTCCCAGCAGCAACTGCAACAGCACCTCGGCGTCCTGAACGGCTGCGTTGAGATTAATTCGTTTCCTGTCTATGGGCTGTTTCCGGCTGAAGGCCAGCAGTTGCCGGGTCATTTCCGCTGCGCGTTTGGCGGCCTTCTGGATTTCGCCGGCATTGCGATGTTCCATGCTGTCTTTGTTCAGCCGGTTCAGCAGAATTTCACTGAAACCGAGTATGGCTTGAAGAATGTTATTGAAGTCATGCGCAATGCCGCCGGCGAGCTGACCGACGGCTTTCATTTTCTGATCCTGCTGGAACCGTTCTTCCCGCGCCAGTTCCTCAGTGATATTTCGCTTAACAGCGACATAACCGCTAATGGCGCCGGACGAATCCCGAACCGGAGAGATAGACGCTTCTTCTGTAAAGAGTTCGCCGGTTTTCCGTTTGTTGATGAACCGTCCGGTCCAGATATTACCGGATGTAATGGTTTTCCAGAGATTGGAATAAAACGCCGCGTCGTGCTGTTCGCTTTTCAGCATACGCGGGTTTTTCCCGAGAGCCTCGGTGCGGGAATAACCGGTGATGGTTTCAAAGGCCGGATTAACATACTGAATATTGCCGGCGAGATCGGTGACAACAACCGTTTCCGGCGACTGTTCGATAGCGGTGGAGAGCCGCCGGCGTTCGGCTTCCTGATTTTTCCGTTCAGTAATATCCTGATTGATTCCGATTATGCGCAGCGGAGTTCCGTCGGTGTCGCGGATTACTTTGGCACAGGCATGAACAGTCCGTATTTCACCGTCCGGACGAATGATGCGGAACTCCGTATCAAATGTTGTTTGTCCGTTTAATGCCTGTTGAATTGCATCGGCAGTCCGTTTCCGGTCATCCGGATGAATGCGATGTTTCCAGAGTTCTCCGGAGCCGGTTTTGAACCCCGGTTCCAGATCGTACAGACTTGCGGTCAGGTCATTTCCGGATACTGTATCGTGGATAAGATCATGTTCCCAGACGCCGATACCTGCTGAGGCAGTGGCAATATTAAAACGTTCCTCGCTTTCACGAAGTTCGTTCGTGCGTTGCTGCACCAGTCTTTCCAGCATGAATGGGCGGTTGGCAAGGATGGATATCAGGCTCGTCATCAGAGCCGTCAGCGCCAAGCCGAGGAACAGCGTTACCGGACCGTTGTTCAATGGGTGTGCGCTCATCCAGCTCTTCTCCGGGATAATCAGAAGAGCGTATGTTTTGCCGAAAGCGAATATCGGTACGATTTCGTACGGATCCGTTTTTAGTAAATCCCAGCAGTCCCGATCACAGGGCTTCTGTGAACAGGCCAGCAGGCGCGGGGGGTGATCCATGGTCAGTTGAAAAAGGCTTACGGAAAGACCGGATGTCTCGCTGGCTGAATCGTACGCCTGATGTGCAAGGAGCATTTCCGGACGAACAGCGAACCCCGCCACGCCTTTCTGCTTTTTGGCAGAAACCGGCTGAAAGATAAAAAACCCCGGCGGTTTATCAGGTGGCGTAATCAGGGTAATCGGGTCGGTGGCGGTTGCCTTGCCTGTTCGTAATGCTTCCCGAATCGCCGCTCTGCGGAGTGGCTCGGAGTCCAAATTGTATCCCAAAGCTTTTTCGTGCCCCGATAGCGGTTCGATGTAAAATGCCGGATAGAATGTATCTTCCTGTGCGGGTACCTGATTTTCCTGTTCGTCAAACTGCCAGATCGAAAAGTTCGGGAATCCGTCGGCGCGTATCTGTTTTTCAAAAAACGCGGTATTTATTGAAGACACCTCGGGAAGCCATACGCAGGCCTCGATATTGTTGTTGTTAATAAATCCCCTGCAGAACAAGTTGAATTCGTTGCGACTGATCCATTCGCTCGACTCGAAAAAACAAGTAAGCGTGTTCAGATCGCCACGCAGATTACGCAGAGACTCCAGATAGACTGCGGTTTTGAGCTGAGCCAGAGAGCGAAACGATTCTTCTCTTGTTTTTTTTTGCGTCAGATGAGCCAGAACCGCTACACCTGTCGTTAGCAGAAGCATGATGACGGCACAGGTAACGGCTTCTGTGTGACGTAGGGACTTGTGCCGTCCTGGCGCAAACCGGGCCCGCCGCTTCATAAGGAATATTCCCAGAGTCAGAATTCCCAGCAGCACCAGTGCAACAAGAAACGGGGTCCATTGCGCTTCCCTCACCTGTTTTTTCCAGACGCCGGCTTCGACATCCAGACCGACGGTCAGAAGCACTTTACCGGTGCACGGATCGGTAACCGGCGCGGTTGCCGTAACAAATACACCGTATTCATCGCTGGTGGGACCCTGCACCATCGGCTTTCCCGTTTTGAAAATTTCAAAATCCAGCTCCGTTGGCTCCTCATAAACCGTTCCGGGCGGCGAGGCGTACGGATCTCCTGGCTCAAGACTTTCCGGGCCGAATGCCAGCTTTCCGTCATGCAATGCGATGGTGTAGAAATTTCGCAGGCCGGTCGCTTTGGAGTAAGCTTTAAGTTGTGCTGAGAGACGCTGGAAATCCGGGTTGTCCCTGTCGGCTTCTGTAAAGGAGAGCGACCGGACATCACTGGCCGGAATCGTCGCAGCAACATTAATAACCTGCCGGGCTAAATCCCGCCGCATACGTGCATCGATGCGGGTTCCCGATTCTTTAGCAACCCATATTCCGCAAACCAGCAGAAGCAGGCCGGTGATATAGATAACGCCATAACGTTTTTTTCCGGAAGCCCAATCAATTGTCCAAAGACCGGTTTTTTTTGAATTCATAAGCCCTTATTGCCGTCGTGTAAGTTCCTATTGCCCGAAGCCTACCGTTGCTTCGCCGGAATGTCAGCAAAGAAGACGGCGAATCCTGTTGGTTATAAAGGCTTGGTCTTCCTGAATTGCGACGCTATATTTCCGGGTCTATTTACTTAACCGACAGAGAGATTTTATGAAGATTTTAGTCGCCGGCGGTGCCGGATATATAGGCAGCGTAACCACCGAAATGCTTTGTGATGCCGGGCATAACGTAACCGTATTTGACAATCTCGAGCGCGGTCACCGCGCCGCGATTGACCCGCGTGCAGAATTCATTCAGGGCGATCTGCGCAAGCCCGAAACCATTGCCGCTGCTCTCAAAAAGGCCAAGCCGGAGGCAGTGATTCACTTTGCCGCTTACATTGAAGTCGGCGAATCCATGGTCAATCCGCTTCCGTTCTTCGAAAACAACGTCTGCGGTTCACTCAACCTCATGAAGGCGATGGTTTCCGCAGACTGTAAAAAACTGATCTTTTCTTCCACCTGCGCCACCTACGGTACGCCCGAGCGAGTGCCGATGGACGAAACCCTGCCGCAGAAGCCCGAAAGCGTTTACGGTGAATCCAAACTGCTCTGCGAAAAAATCTTTTCGTGGGCGCAGCAGATCCACGGCATCGAATGTGTCTTTTTGCGCTACTTCAACGCCTGCGGCGCCACCGCCAAATACGGCGAAGACCACTCACCCGAAAGTCATCTCATTCCGCTCATCCTTCAGGTGCCGCTCGGCAAACGCGAAAAAATCTACATCTTCGGCGACGACTACGGCACACCCGACGGAACCTGCATCCGTGACTACATCCACATTCGCGACCTCGCTCAGGCGCATATTCTCGCGCTCAAGCCCGGCATTACCGGAGCCTTCAATTTGGGTAACGGCGGCGGCTACTCCGTCAAAGAAGTCATCGACGTCGCCCGTGAAGTTACCAGACATTCGATTCCGGCTGAACTTCAGCCGCGCCGCGCCGGCGACTGCACCCGCCTCATTTCCGACTCCACCAAAGCCCAAACGGTTCTCGGCTGGAAACCCGAATACGCCGATCTACGCTCCATCGTCGAAAGCGCTTGGAATTGGCATAAAGCCCACCCAAACGGCTATGAAAGCTGACATCGAACTGATTTCGATTGGCAGCGAATTGCTCAGCGGGCGCACGCTCAACAGCCACGCGCAAACGCTCGGCGCGGCACTCAGCGCCATCGGCCTGCGCCTTTCACGCGACACCACCGTTCCGGACGAAATCGAAACCATTCAGTCCGCCGTTCGCGAAGCCCTTGCGCGTACCGACATCGTTATTGCCAGCGGCGGACTAGGCCCGACGTCCGACGACATTACCCGCGACGCGCTCGCCGAACTCTTTAGCCGTAAAATCGTCATGTCGCCCGAAGGACTTGCCGCATTGCACAAACGTTTTGCCACGCGCGATTTTACCGTCACGCCCGCTTCCGAACGCATGGCACTCATTCTCGAAGGAGCCGAGTCTCTCGTGAATACGGCTGGTGCCGCTGTTGCTCAGCGGATTTTTCCAATGGTTGGAAAGGTGTTGTTCATCGTGCCCGGACCGCCGAACGAATTCGCCGCTATCCTCAACGACCACATCGTTCCGTGGCTTTGCGACCAGTTTCCGGAAGCCACGCCGCTCGAACTGCGCGTTTTAACAACGCAAGGCATCGGCGAATCCGACATTGTCACCCGCCTCGAAGCCG
>JBAYVX010000085.1:0-7813 GCA_041674365.1 Kiritimatiellales bacterium
CTTCGCAGTGCGCGGTGAGGTTGATGGGGCATTCGCGGAACAGATCTTCCAAGGTTTGGAAACGGTCAATGAGCATGTCGCCGGTGGAGGAGCCCATATAGACTTTTACACCGCAGACGTTTTTCGGATCGACCGCCTTGACTTCATCGAGGTTGTTGAGTGCCGCCCCGAGGTAGAAGGAATAGTTGACGGCCATTTTCTGCGCGGCGATGGCAAATTTTTCTTCGAGCCGTTCGTTGGTGACAGCGGGCGGGCGGGTATTCGGCATTTCCATGACGGATGTGACGCCTCCGGCGGCTGCGGCGCGCGATTCGCTGTGCATGTCGCCTTTATGCGTGAGACCCGGTTCGCGGAAGTGGACGTGGCAGTCGATCATGCCGGGCAGGAGTGCTTTGCCGTTTGCGTCAATGATGATATCGGCCTGTGCATCAATGGTTCCGTCGATGCGGTCAATGCGGCCGTTTCGGATGAGGACATCCGCCGGACGGTTGATGCCTTCGTTTACGATATCAGCGTTTTTTATGAGAACGCTGGGAATGGTGGAATGATGGAATACTGGAATACTGGAAGAAGGACTATTCATGACTGGTTCCATAAATCTCGTTTGACTCCCGGATGACGAATGAATCATCCCAGTCGTTGTTCTGCTGTTTTTCCTGAAGGCTTTCAATCAGCTTTTTCAATCCGTTTTCCAGCCGGAAAGCCAGAGAATCCATCTGCTCGAATTTTTCTGCGGAGATATGACCTGCCGGGCAGTATACATGGAGAGCCGATACACTTTCGCCCGCCGAGCCCATAGCGATGTTCAGGTGTTGCAGGTATTCTTTGATGCCGCGTCGGCAGTATCCTTCGGCGATATTGCGATGGATGGAATCAATCAAAGAAATTTGTTGTGAAGCAACCCGTTTCAGTTCGTACGGGAAGCGTTTAAACACGTTCCATGTCAGCAGATAAAGTTCTCGGGCATCCTGCCAGACACGCAGCTTCATGTATCCGCGATTAACGTTTTTTCTTTTCGCCGCCATTCCATCATTCCCGTATTCCATCATTCCGCTTCCTCGCGTTTTCGATAGAGCTTTTTGCTTATGACAATAATGATAGCGGCAACGATCATGAAGCTCGAGTAGAGCTGGCCTTTGGTGAGCCAGCCGAAGTAAACGGTGCTGTCCGGCTCGCGGAAAAATTCACTGACGATACGCGCAATAGCATAGAGAACGAGGAAGGCGGCGCTCAAAACGCCTTCGCGTTTGCCCCATGCGGTGCGGCGGATGAGCCAGAGTGCCGTGAAGAGAATCAGTCCTTCGCCAAAGGCTTCATAAAGCTGCGACGGGTGGCGCGGGGTCGGATCCGGATCGCCGGCCTGCGGGAAGATGACGGCCCACGGTACATCGGTCGGACGGCCCCAGAGTTCGCCGTTAATGAAGTTGGCGATGCGCCCGAAAAAGAGACCGATGGGGGCGACAAGCGCGAGGCCGTCGGTGAGATTCCAAAAGGAGATTTTCTTTTTCCACGCGGTCCAGAGCACGACGGCGATGACGCCGAGGATACCGCCGTGGCTGGCCATGCCGCCTTCCCAGACGCGAAAAAGAAAGAGCGGATCGTAAATGAATGTATTCCATCCGTAGAGGATGACATAACCGAGCCGTCCGCCGAGGAAGACACCGTAGATGGCGATGTGGACGATGAAGTTGCTGAGTTCATTCGGCGGTACGGCGAATTCTTTGCGCTTGGACATGCGCAACAGAATCAGGTAGCCGCCGAGAAAGCCGGCGAGGTAGGCCAGTCCATACCAGCGGACGGCCAGTGGACCCCATAGATGAAAGACCACCGGATTGAGATTATTCGTCCAATAGGACAGGAATATTGGAAGGAGAGAAGTCATAGTCGGGGTTCCTTTGCCTGCATCGTTCCATTATTCCTGTATTCCAACATTCCCTGTCCTAAAAATTCGATCCGCGCCAGTGAAGTTTCTGGCTGAGAACGGAGAAGTAGCTGTATTCCGGCAGGTGCAGGAAAGTGACGGGTTTGTCACTGCGGACAATTTGGATAGAATCGCCTTCGCCGAGTTCGGCAACGTCCTGTCCGTCGGCGGAAAACAAAAGCTGTTTGTGTGCGTGCTGTACGGTAATCGTGATGGTGTTGGTGTCGGGCAGGATGAGTGGGCGGTTGCTGAGGGTGTGCGGGCAGATGACGCTAATACCGAAGACTCCTGCACCGGGTTGGATAATCGGTCCTCCGGCGGAGAGAGAATGCCCGGTGCTGCCGGTCGGTGTGGTGACGACCATGCCGTCGCAGGCGAAGGCGGTAATCGGCTCGCCGTCGATGGCGAGTCCGAGCGTGACGATATGGGACGAACTGCCGAAGCCAAGAACTGCGTCGTTGAGGATGCGGTATTTGCCGGTTTCTCTTCCGCCGTGCGATACGGTGCAGTCGGCAACGATGCGCTGATCACGTTTCAGTGTGTTCTCAGCCAGTGCGTCAAGGGCGGCTTCAAGCTGCTTTTCGCCGACACCGGTGAGGAATCCAAGACTGCCGAGGTTGATTCCAAGGATTGGAACATCGACGCCGGTGAGGAGTTTTGCACAGAACAGAACGGTACCGTCGCCGCCGAGCGCAAGCAGAACATCGACCGTTTCCGCAAACTGGCCGAATTCAAGGACGGTGGCGGAGGGAAGGTAGTCCGAAGTCTGTTTATCAGCAAACAGTTCAATCCCTAGATTTTCCGCTTTTCGAGCCAGACGGTCGAAGATGTCGGCGGCGTGCGGACGTTTAGGATTTGCAATCACACCGGCTTTTTTCATACCTTCGGATTGTTGCCACAACCGGTCAGGGGCACAAGAACTTATTGAACGGGAAATCAGCGGAATTCGAGCACGCATGAGCAGTAAAACCATCGTTACCGCCTGCGATCACAACTTTGTATGGGGCACCTACCTGCTTCTGCTTTCGTTGCGCCGTCACGGCGTCCAGCTTCCCGTGCATGTGGTAACGCATAATCTCGGCGAAGTGGATTGCGCGTTATTGCATCAGGTCGGCGGGGTGACGCTTTTCCGGGCTTCGGACGAAGCCAATCACCGTAACATAGTTTATCAGAAGACTTCCGCGATTCTTACGGCGGAGACCGATTTGATTTTATGGATTGATTCCGACTGCATTGTAACCGGTGATATTACGCCGCTGATGGATGCCGCCGGAGAAGGGTTGCAAATCCGGATGCGCCCCGAGGCGGAAATCACCTATCTGTTTAAAAAGCGGTACCAACACGGTGAAAAACGCGGAGTCCTGCCGCGCAAAGTGCTTGATATCTGGCGGGAGGATGTCGGCGAACGCCGCATCCCGGCGCTCAATACCTCCTGCAACGCCCACTGCTTCACGGTGCACCGCAAGCATTTTGACTTTATCCGGCGCTGGGACGCACAGATCCGAAAGGTGATTCCGGATGCTGCATCAACCGGTGTAGTGAACGATCGCAGCTTCGCTTACTTTCTGCTCGATGAAGCGGTCATGAGCTCTATGCTGGCCTTTTCGGAAGGGCCGCCGCCGATCAAACGTTACACCATGGAAGACGATCCTGCCCGTGCTGTAGTGCACTTCGGCGGGCGCCCCAAACCCTGGCAGCGCTGGCTTCTGCGCAATATGGAATATTTTGATCAGGTGGTCGGACTGTTGGAATGGGCGGATGGGCAGGGGTGGTTTCTGCCTGCTACGCCGTGGTTCCTGCAGCGTAAAAATAAATCGCTTTGCCGTGTTCATGCGCTTTGTTTTGAGGCCAAGCGGCTGATCCGGCGGACGCTGCACGGACTTTGGAAAAAAAACTATAATTAACTTTTTTATGGAACCGAACGAACAGACAGCAACGAACGTACAAAAGGAAGCCTTTTTCGCCCGCGAGGCCGTTTCCGGAATTCCGTGGATGGTGGCCAGCAAGGCGATCCTTTTCTTTGTCTATTTCGCCATCTCTGTGCTGGTGGTGCGGCTTCTCGGCAGTACGCCGTACGGTATCTACGCCATCTGCATGAACATCGCTGAATGGGCCGGCGTTTTTTGCGGCCTCGGATTGGTGGCCGCGCTTTTCCGTTTCGTGCCGGAACTGGTGGTGCAGCGCAATGCTGCCGGACTGAAACGTTTTCTTTGGAAATCATTAGTCCTTCAGGGTGCGGCTACCGCGTTTGCTGTTCTGCTGTTTGTGCTTCTGAAACCCTGGCTGAACCGCTGGTTCGGCATTGATTTCGGACACTACCTGATCCTGACCGGTTTGTTGATCGGGTTCAGTCTGCTCAAAGAAAATGTCTCAGCCATCGAGACATCGCTTTTCCGTACGAAAAACATTTCCCTGCTCACCTTAGCCCGCGGACTGCTTTGGCTCGGGTTGATTCTCACTATGTTACGTACGGTACCGACTGTTGAATCGGCCATCTGGACGCAGATTCTCTCCTATGCGCTGGTGTATATTCTTGGCGCATGGCTCATGTTCCGCCACATCTACAGCTTCAACTGGCGTTCGCCGCCCTATGGGATCGGCAAGCGCCGCACCGCCAAATACTCCGCTGCCATTCTCAGCAATACCGTTGTGCGCATGATGATGATGAAATACACCGAGATTTTCTTTCTCGGGCTCACCGTCACGCCCGCCGTCATCGGTGCCTATGATCTCGGGTACTCGCTTCCGCCGATGGTCATCTTCTTCATCCCCGACTCGCTCCACATGCTCTTCACCTCCGGTTTTGCGGAGGCCTACAGCCGCGATCCGAACTGCCTCGGCAAACTCATCAAAGCCTACTACAAAATGACCATTCTCTTTACCGTGCCTCTGGCGGTCTTCGGCTTCTTTTTTGCGCCTGCAGCCGTTGTTCTGGTTTATGGCGAACAAATGGCGCTGGCCGGTGTCATTGCGTCTGGCTTTTGCGTCATCCATCTGTTCTCCACCATCTCCACGCCTCTTTCCATGGCGATCAAAGCCAAAGAGCGCGTTATGGCCACCATGCCGGTCATGATCCTGCAAATCATCATCAACCTCATTCTTGACTGGCTTTTGATCGTTCACTTCAACTTCGGCGTCTGGGGCGGCATGGGCGCTGTTGCCGGAACCTTCCTGATCTCCGCGCCGATTCGCCTGACAGTCGTTCGCAAAATCATCGGGGGTATTTTCTTTCCAACCAATTATCTGCTGCGCATGAGCCTGCCTCTCTTTGCGCTGGCCGGCGGCATGACGCTGATTTCCAACCATTGGAAACTGCTGGCCATGTTTGAGACCCGCTGGATCAACGTCGTCACGCTCTTTGCGCTGGGTGCGCTCTACATGCTTCTGTTCCTCGTCTGTATCCGGCTCTTCCGGCTCGTTAAAGAAGAAGATGTTTCCGACTTCCGCTCTCTCGACATCAAAAAGCTCAACTTCATTTTTGACCTGCTCAGCCCGCGCGGAAAATAAAAGGTTTTTCCAATGTTTGGAAAAACGGTGCCCAAGTTTCAAACCCGCAGAACGAATCAGTAATAGGCTTTGGTGGTCAGGTCACCGATTGAGATAGAAATGCCGCCGACGGTAAGTTCACTTACGTCGCGGATTCGCAAAGCCGCACACAGGTTGCTGATCGCCTCATCATCAAAAGGATCACCAACCGTCAGCGACATCGCACCCCGCATTCCCAGCTCGGACGGGAGGGTGAGGACGCCTTTGGCTTTTTCAACTTCAGCGATATTGCGATCCTTGGCGGTGGCCAGCGAGTTGGCATAGGCGTTTAAAATGGAAGGAATGCCAATCGCGGACAGAAACCCGATGATCGATATCACGAGCATGATTTCAACCAGCGTGAACCCTTTTCGCCCCGTTTGATGTTTTCTGTTCGTTTTCATTTATCCAACCCGACATACATTCTATAGCATGTTACGCGCCCAAAAACACGGAACTTTTAAAAAATCCGGCTCAGTCATCCAAACCTTGGACCCGAGCAAAGCGAAAGAGGCTCCGCGAATGCGGGGCAATGACCGAAGGGAGTGGCAACCTTAAGCATTTCCACATCTGTCCAAAACAGGATTTTGAGAATTTCAGGCTGCAAATAAAGGATGAAACAACGATTTTCGTGAAGAGGGGTCCGTTTTGGACAGAAGAACCGCAGAACACAGAACAAGGAATATCGAATGCTGAAGACCCTGTTAATCTTCGAAATTAATCATTCTCTGTTCTTACGGATGGACAAAATTTATTTTGGACAGGAGTGAAGCATTTCCGGCTTTGCCGGACGGAACATTCAGTGTTTAATGCCCGCCTATGTTGGCAAAACGAATTATTCCTTGTCTGGATGTAACCGGCGGACGTGTCGTCAAAGGCGTCAAATTCGTCGAACTGCGCGATGCCGGCGATCCGGTGGAATGCGCCAAAGCCTACGAAGCGCAGGGCGCAGACGAACTCACTTTTCTCGACATCACCGCCTCCAGCGACGGACGCGACACCATGGTCGATATCGTCCGGCGCGTCGCCGAGCAGGTCTTCATGCCGCTGACCGTCGGCGGCGGCATCCGCACGCCCGCCGACGTCCGCCGCATGCTCAACGCCGGAGCCGACAAAGTCTCCTTCAACACCGCCGCCATTAACAATCCGGATATTCTCAACACCTGCTCCGAACAGTTCGGCAGTCAGTGTACGGTGCTCGCTATCGACGCCCGCCGCAACGAGAAGGGCGGATGGACCGTTTACACACATGGCGGGCGCAATCCGACCGGACTCGACGCGGTCAAGTGGGCCATTGAAGGCACGCAGCGCGGGGCAGGGGAAATTTTGCTCACCAGCATGGATGCCGACGGCACCAAAAACGGCTATGATCTGGAGCTCACCCGAGCCATTTCCGAAGCGGTCGGCGTACCCGTCATCGCCTCCGGCGGCGCCGGAACGCTCGACCATCTCGTTGAAGCCGTCACCGAAGGCAAAGCCGACGCCGTGCTCGCCGCCTCCATTTTCCACTTCGGTAAATTCACCATTTGTGAAGTCAAAGAATACATGCGCTCAAAAGGCGTGACCGTGCGGTTGTAACGAAAACAGCTGAATCACGATCCGGCGTTGGTCAGGGGTGGGGTCACAGGGGTGGGGTCAGTCCTTGAATTCTGATATTTTCAATCGCAGTTCGAGCAGATAACCATCTGTCGCGGACTCGATTTCCCCGGTGCCCCTTGATACGGTTGCGACATTTCCCATACTCAGAGCCTCAGCAATCCACTCGATTTTCACGCATGTATTTTTGCGGATCAGCCAGGCAATCACCTTTTTCCGGTCATCGCCTTTTTTCATTTTTTCCAAAGCAGCCCGTTCCAGTTGCAGAATATGCAGGCCTTTTTTCAGAAATCTTTCCGCCGTTGCCTCATCATGTTGTAAAGCCGCGCCGCCACTATGCGAGTCGCGGCGATGTCCAGTAGCGGTCCGGTCCGCTTCATTGCGCATCTTTATGCAGAATGTTTCTGAACCGAAAACCCAGCCCCGCCTGATTTCCTCCCAGGCTTTGTCTGCATCAGCCGGACAGTCGCTGTGCGCAATTTCAAAAACCCTCCTGTTCATGTAATCCCGATACATTGCGTGTCCCGCAACTGTATCGCCGAATCCCAAGCTGTTTAAAACCCGTTTTGCGACCAGCCAGTCGGGGCGTTCCGATGGTTGCAGGAAGCAGGGATAACTGCTTGGGCTGAAATCAGACAGTTCATCGCCGGTTAAATCGAAACAATGCGCACGGGCCGGGTTCAGGTGGATATAGCTCGCCACGGTTGAAAAATACTCGCCGCCTCCATCCACCAGCAAAGCCTTGTAGCGCCCTTGAAAAAGATGTCCCCA
>JBAYVX010000086.1:0-7620 GCA_041674365.1 Kiritimatiellales bacterium
ACTGACACCGAGCTTCTGAATTCGGTAGTTAATAATGCGTTGCGTGGTGTTGAGATAGCGGGCCGTGGCCGCCGCGTTGCCGCGATGTTTCTTCAGCGCGTCGATGATGATTTCTTTTTCGTAGCTCTCAACCATTGTCTTAAGGTCGGCGCCGTCTTTCGGGAAAATCGACGTGTGTGTTTCGTCGCTGGTCTGAAGCGACGGCGGCAGATTGTAGCCGTGGATTACTTCATCCGCGGCGGTCAGCACCGCGCGCTCGAGACAGTTTTCGAGTTCGCGCACGTTGCCCGGCCAGTGGTAGGCCATCATCATGTTGATGGCCGAGGTGGAAATCCTCTTGATGTTCTTGCCATACATTTCGCCGTATTTCTGCAAGAAGTGGTCGGCCAGCAGCATGATGTCGCTGCGGCGCTCGCGTAATGGCGGCAGAATGATCGGAAAAACGTTCAGACGGTAATAGAGATCTTCGCGAAAGTTTTCTTCGGATATTTCCTTTTCGAGGTTGCGGCTGGTAGCAGCCAGCACGCGCACATTGACCGGCACACTCTCTGAGCTGCCGACACGCTCAAAGGTTCGTTCCTGCAGGACGCGCAGCAGGCGCACCTGTACCGCCGGAGAAATGTCGCCGATTTCGTCGAGGAAAATGGTTCCGCCGTTGGCCATTTCAAAACGTCCTTTGCGCTGCTGCGTCGCGCCGGTAAAAGCGCCCTTTTCATGACCGAACAGTTCACTCTCGATCAGATTCTCGGGCAACGCGGCGCAGTTGACGCTGACAAAGGCATTGTTACGGCGCTCACTTCCGTAATGAACTGCGCGGGCGACCAGCTCCTTGCCGGTTCCGGATTCCCCGCGGATCAAAACGGTCGCGGTGCTGTCGGCGACCTGCACGATCTGCTCATAGACTGAGCGCATGGCGCTGCAATTGCCGATAATATTGTGCATGCGGTAACGGTCGCCAAGCTGACGCCGCAACCGTTCGTTTTCTGAAATAAGCCCTTCACGCTCCTCGAGTTCTTCCCGGATGCTGGCGACTGCTTCAGCCAGAATATTGGCGACCAGTTCAAGAAACCGTCGGTATTGTATGAGCACTTTTTCATCGGTGGTAATTGATAGATCAATACTCATGGTTCCGATGACTGCTTTTCGGCAGATAATCGGAACGCAAATAAAAGCGGTCTGATGATCGGGACGCGATTTTGTGAGGTTCAGAAAACGCGGATCCTTTGTAATGTCGGGAATCAGTGCCGACTGCCCGGTTTGCGCCACGCGACCAGTAATCCCCTCGCCCAGCTTATATTGTCCGCGCTTTTTTTCTTCGGCAGTCAGCCCGCGAGAGGCCTCGATAATAAAAACGTCGGTATCTGGTTTGCGTAACGTAAACGTTCCTCGCGAAACGCCCAATTCGGTCTCCATGATATCGAGCACTTCTAAGAGCAATTCGGAAATGGTATGGGGTCGGGTGGCGGCCGCCTGAGAAATTTGATAAAGGATCGCCAGCTCCTTCTCGCTTTGGGCTGAAAATTCAGTTAGTGGCATAAATTATTCCTCATTTGTATTAACGGCATATTTGATAAACAATAATGTAATTGTTTTCAAGCTATTTGTGCTGTTTTTGTTCTGAATAAAAATCGGTCGATCTTACTCGGCTCACGAAGACCTTCCTATCCGAGGTGATATTTATTGTTTACCTTGCGAATTTTAATACATAAATGTATTAAATATGGTACTGACAACACAAGTGTATTGTCGTTGCTTTTTAATGGGTTGACTATCACCTGAAAAAGCATACCTTTTGTAGGCTTGATTTAGTGGGAATTAAACATGAATAAAAAAGAGATTTTTCGAACTGGGATTCCAGAACCGCAGGGTCTATATCACCCGCAAAATGAACACGACGCCTGCGGGGTCGGCTTTATCTGTAACCTGCACGGAAAAAAATCACATGATATCATCCATCATGCGCTCGAGATTCTGGTGCGCCTCACCCATCGCGGCGCGTGCGGTTGCGACCCGCTGACTGGTGACGGTGCCGGCATCCTCCTTCAGATTCCCCATGCTTTCTATAAGAAGGAATGTGAAAAGCTCGACATCGCTCTTCCCACCGAACAGGAATACGGCACTGGTCTGGTTTTCCTTCCGCAGGATGAAGCCCAGCGCAAAACCTGTATGGAAATGCTCGAACAGGCAATCGGGGAAGAAGGGCAGAAACTGCTCGGTTGGCGCCAGGTGCCCACCTGCAACCGGCTGATCGGCGAAACTGCCCGCGCCTCCGAGCCGTGCATCATGCAGGTATTTATTGGCCGCGGTAAAGGCGTTTGCGATCCCCGCACCTTCGATCGCATGCTCTACATCATTCGTAAAGTGGCCGAGAACCGGATATTCCACTCCGATCTGAAAGATAAGGACGCCTTTTACATCCCGACCCTCACCTGCCGGATTATCATCTATAAGGGTCTGCTGCTTCCCGAGCAGATGGAATTCTACTATCCCGACCTGCTCGACGATGATTTCACCAGCGCACTTGCTCTGGTTCACCAGCGGTTCAGCACCAACACCTTCCCGGCGTGGAAACTCGCCCAGCCGTTTCACGTGCTTTGCCATAACGGAGAAATTAACACGCTGCGCGGAAACTTTAACTGGATGAACGCCCGGCAAGGTCTTCTGAAATCCCGCTTGTTCGGCGAAAATATCGACCGCCTCTTCCCGATCATCCAGCCAGGCCTCTCCGACTCCGCCTCGCTCGACCAAGCGGTCGAACTGCTTTATCACGGCGGACGTTCGCTGCCGCACATCATGAGCATGCTCATTCCCGAAGCGTGGCAGAATCACAAAACCATGAGCGCCGAGAAAAAGGCATTCTACGAATATCACTCCTGTCTGATGGAGCCGTGGGACGGTCCGGCGTCCATTCCGTTCACCGACGGCACTTGCCTCGGTGCCATTCTCGACCGTAACGGATTGCGCCCGTCGCGCTACATCGTCACCAAAGACGGCTACGTCATCATGGGTTCCGAAACCGGAATCATGGATATCGACCCAGCCAACGTAGAGCGTAAAGGCCGCCTCGAGCCAGGCCGCATGTTCCTCGTCGACATGGAAAAGGGGCGCATCATCCCCGACGAAGAGATCAAACATGAAATCGCCACTGGCCAGCCCTATGGCGAATGGGTCAAAGAAAATCTGGTATCCCTCTCTGGTCTGCCGCCGGAAGAAATGCCGGAGTTTGATACAAAAACCCTCCTGCAGCGCGAGCGCATGTTCGGCTATACGATGGAAGACCTCACCCACATCATCGCGCCGATGGCCAAAGAAGGGATGGAGCCGAGCGGTTCGATGGGAATCGACACCCCTCTGGCGGTACTCGCCGAAAAACAGCAGCTTCTTTACAACTATTTCAAGCAGCTCTTTGCACAAGTTACCAATCCGCCGCTCGATGCAATCCGCGAAGAGCTGGTCACCTCACTCATCACCAACATCGGCGCCGAACAGGATTTGTTCGCTGAAACACCAAAACATTGCAGCCAACTCAAACTGGATCAGCCGATCCTTTCTAACGACGAACTGGCCCGCATCCGGAAGCTCAAGCACACCAACCTGAAATCCATTACGCTGCCGACGCTCTTCAAGCTTTCCGACGGCGGCAACGGATTGCGTGCTGCACTTGATAAACTCTGTGCCGACGCTTCACAGGCCATCGAAAAAGGCTACACGTTGTTGATCCTTTCGGACCGACAGGCCGATCAGGAAAACGCGCCGATCCCGGCGCTATTGGCGGCAGCCGCAGTTCACAATCATCTCATTCGCAAACTCCAGCGCACGCGCTGCGGCCTGATCGTCGAAAGCGGCGAGCCGCGCGAGGTACACCACTTCGCTCTGCTCATTGGCTACGGTGCAGGCGCAATCAATCCCTATATGGTCGGCCAAATCATGGATGACATGATCAAGCAAGGCCTGCTCACGGGTCTGGATTGGAAAACCGGAAAGAAAAATTTCGTTAAAGCCATCAATAAAGGATTGCTTAAGGTGATGTCCAAGATGGGCATTTCCACGCTGCATAGCTATCGCGGCGCGCAAATTTTTGAAGCTATCGGTCTCAACAATGATGTAATTGATGCTTACTTCACCGGAACCGCCTCGCGCATCGGCGGTATCGGTCTTGATGGCATTGCCCGGGAAATTCAGGCGCGCCATCAGACCGCGTTCCCGTCGCGGCCGGCGGACAAGACACTGCCGCTCGATATCGGCGGCGCATATAAATGGCGGCGCAACGGCGAAGATCATCTGCTTAATCCGCTGGCGATTGCCAAACTGCAGGAAGCGGTTCGCACTGACAACGCCGACCGGTTTAAGGAATTTTCAGACCTCGTCAACCACGACAACCGGATCACCTACACGTTGCGCGGCCTTTTTGAATTTAAAAAAGAACGTCAGTCGGTTCCGCTCAGCGAAGTGGAACCCTGGACCGCTATCGTCAAGCGCTTCAAGACCGGGGCCATGTCCTACGGATCGATCAGCAAAGAAGCGCACGAGACGCTCGCCATCGCCATGAACCGTATCGGCGGCAAGAGCAACTGCGGTGAAGGCGGCGAAGATGAAGACCGTTTCCTGCCGGACGAAAATGGCGACCTGCGCCGTTCCGCCATCAAGCAGGTAGCCTCCGGACGGTTCGGTGTAACCAGTAACTATTTGACTAACGCCGACGAAATTCAGATTAAAATGGCGCAGGGTGCCAAGCCCGGCGAAGGCGGACAGCTCCCCGGCCATAAGGTCAAACCGTGGATCGCCAAAACACGCCACTCGACTCCGTATGTAACGCTGATTTCCCCGCCGCCGCATCACGACATTTACTCCATCGAAGACCTCGCGCAACTCATCTACGACCTGAAGAGCGCCAATCCGGCGGCGGCCGTCACCGTAAAACTGGTTTCCGAAGTCGGTGTCGGCACCGTCGCGGCGGGCGTTTCCAAAGCCAAAGCGGATCTCGTTCTCATCAGTGGCTACGACGGCGGCACCGGCGCATCGCCGCAAGCCTCCATCAAGCACGCCGGTCTGCCATGGGAGCTCGGGCTGGCCGAAGCCCAGCAGACGCTGGTCCTCAACAAACTGCGCAGCCGCATCCGCGTGGAGTGCGACGGCAAACTGCTAACCGGCCGCGACGTCGCCGTCGCCGCCCTGCTCGGCGCTGAAGAATTCGGGTTCGCAACCGGTCCGCTGATTACACTTGGTTGTGTCATGATGCGTGTCTGCCACATGAATACCTGCCCCGTCGGGGTCGCAACACAGGATCCCGAGCTGCGCAAAAAATTCTGCGGCAAACCGGAATATGTCATCAACTTCTTCCGCTTCGTTGCCGAAGAGCTTCGCCAGATCATGGCCGACCTCGGCTTCCGCACCATCGACGAAATGGTCGGTCAGCGCGGACAGCTTGATGTCCGCAAAGCCATTGAAAACTGGAAAGCCAAGGGGCTCGACTTCTCGAAAATCCTCTATCAGCCGACTGCAGAGGATCTGGGCCCACTGCATTGCACGGAAAAACAAAGCGACGATCTGGTCGATGCGTTTGATCACGAGCTGATCCGTCAGGCCAAGCCGGCGCTGGAACGCGGTGAACGGGTTGTGATTCATGCGCAGATTCGCAACATTCATCGCACCGTCGGTGCCATGCTCAGTAACGAAATTTCAAAACGCTACGGCGAACGCGGATTGCCTGACGACCGGATCACCATCCATGCGACCGGTTCCGCCGGACAAAGCTTCGGCGGATTCAGCGCGAAAGGCATTACCTTCCGCGTCACCGGCGATGCCAACGACTATTTCGGCAAAGGGCTTTCCGGCGCGAAACTTATCATCCGTCCGCCGGAAGATGCCACGTTCATCGCCGAAGACAACATCCTCATCGGCAACGTCGCCTTCTACGGCGCCACGCGCGGCGAAGCCTACATTCGCGGCCGGGCCGGTGAACGTTTCTGCGTGCGCAACAGCGGCGTTCATGCCGTGGTAGAGGGAATCGGCGACCACGGCTGTGAATACATGACCGGCGGAAGCGTGATCGTACTCGGCCCGACCGGCCGCAACTTTGCGGCCGGCATGAGCGGCGGGGTTGCGTTCGTGTTCGACGAAGCTGGCGACTTCATTGAAAACCGCTGCAACCCGGAAATGGTCGACTTCGATCCGCTCACCAAAGATGATGTCGCCGCTCTGTGTGAACGGCTTGAAAAACACTTGGAATACACCGGAAGTGATGTGGCGCGGCGGCTGCTCCATAACTGGCAGAATTCCGTGAAGAAATTCATCAAAGTCATTCCGGTCGACTACAAACGCGCATTGCAACGCATCGCCGACGAGAAGAGAACCGGGGAGTAAGAAACCGCGAATTACGCGAATAAACGCAAATATTTTTTAGATTGGGAAATTTGTAATTCTAATTTGTTTCGGATTTCGAAATTAGGATTTCGAATTTCTCTCCGAAGGAGAGAATTATGGGAAAACCAACCGGATTTAAAGAATTCGAGCGTAAGACACCGGCCGAACGGCCGATCGTTGAACGCATCAAGGACTACAACGAAGTTTACCGTCCCTTTCCGGAAGATAAACTTCAGGAACAGGCCGCACGCTGTATGAATTGCGGCGTTCCCTTCTGTCATATCGGTTGTCCGCTCGGAAACATTATTCCGGAATTCAACGACCTCACCTACAAAGGTCTTTGGAAAAAAGCATGGGAAATTCTCTCTGCAACCAACAACTTCCCCGAATTTACCGGACGCATCTGCCCCGCTCCGTGCGAAGAGTCCTGCGTACTCGGCATCAACGAACCGCCGGTCACTATCGAAAATATTGAGAAAGAAATCATCGAACACGCCTTCCGCGAAGAATGGGTTGTTCCGGTTGTGCCGGAAATCCGTACCGGAAAATCTGTCGCCGTTATCGGCTCCGGACCATCGGGTCTGGCCGCCGCGCAGCAGCTCAACCGCGCCGGGCATACCGTCACCGTATTCGAACGCGCCGATCGCATCGGCGGACTTCTTCGCTACGGCATTCCGGACTTCAAACTTGAAAAATGGGTTATCGACCGCCGCATAAAAATACTGGAAGCCGAAGGGATCGTCTTCAAAACCAATGCCGCTGTCGGCACGGATATTTCCGCCGATGATCTGAAAAAGTTTGATGCCGTGGTACTCGCCATCGGTTCCACCGTCGGACGCGATATGCCGGTACTCGGTCGCGACCTGAAGGGCATTCACTTCGCCATGGAATTTCTGCCGCTACAGAATAAAACCTGTGCCGGTGATTCCGCCGAACCGCAAATTTCCGCCAAAGGCAAAAACGTCATCGTCATCGGCGGCGGCGATACCGGCAGCGATTGCGTCGGCACCTCTATTCGCCACGGTGCGCGCAGCGTCGTCAATTTTGAACTTTTCCCGGAGCCGCCGGGCGACCGCCCGACACACCAGCCGTGGCCCTACTGGCCGATGAAGTTGCGCACCAGTTCCTCGCACCGCGAAGCGGGCGAAGATCCCCGTCGCTACTGCATGCTCACCAAAGAATTCAACGGACAGCACGGACGCGTCACCAGCGTCAAAACCGTTAACATTGAATTCACCCGCGAGCGTCAAACTGGAA
>JBAYVX010000087.1:0-7607 GCA_041674365.1 Kiritimatiellales bacterium
ACTGGCCAAAACTCTGGTTGCCGACGGCACGCTCAAGACCGCCGGATTTCGCGACATCCCCCGCGTACAGGCCGTACAGGCCAAAGAAATGTTTATCTTCGGCACCACCACCGACGTCACCCCGGTCATTGAGTGGGAAGGCCGTCCTGTCGGCGACGGAAAGCCCGGCCCGGTGGCGGAAAAACTGCTCTCCCTGCTCAAAAATGATATGACACCCGAAAGCAAATCCTTAACGGAGGTATTCCAATGAAAAAATGGATTGTTCTGATTCTCCTGGCTCTGCTGACCGGCTGTGCCACCGCACCGAAAAATACGCTGACTCAGGTTTCAACCATCGACGCGTTGCTGGCGGGCGCTTACGACGGGCAGATGACGCTCGGTCAGATACTTCGGTACGGTGATTTCGGCCTCGGTACGTTCAACGCGCTCAACGGTGAAATGATTGTGCTGGATCATCAGGTTTATCAGGCTCGCGTTGATGGAACGGTTCATTTGATGCCGACGAACGCCACCACGCCGTTTGCCTGCGTGGTGAGCTTTCTGCCGGACACGACACCCTGCCTGAAGGGTGCGTACACAAAGGAAACGTTCCAGACGGCCGTGAATAATCTGGCGCCAAACCAGAATCTTTTCCTCGCCGTGCGGTTCGACGGATATTTCCCCCTGATGAAAGTCCGTTCCGTCCCGAAACAGACAAAACCTTATCCACCGCTCGCCGAGGTAACACAGCATCAGGCGGTGTTTGAATATACCGGCGTTAAAGGCACCGTCCTCGGCTTCCGCTGCCCCGCGTTTGTTAAAGGAATCAACGTCACGGGCTGGCACCTTCATTTTATTTCCAACGACAAAACCAAAGCCGGTCACATTCTCGACTTCACCACGGTTGGCGGCAATCTGCAGCTCGATGCCTGCAACCGCTTTTATATGATACTTCCCGAGCAAAATGAATTCGCCGCACTGGATCTCGCGCAAGACCGTTCCGCCGAATTGGAAAAGGTGGAAAAATGATGATTCCCGACCTGCAATCCAGCCTGATCTGCGATGACGTTCGCCAAGAGCGCAACGGAAAATTCATGTTGATCGGCCTCTTCGATGCTATCCACGCCGAGCGCCTGCCGATTGCTTTTGCAAAAATGTGTCTCGTCACCCGGTGGTGCAGCGGCGAAGGCACCTTTACACAACGCTCACGCATCATTCATCCCGATCAAAAAACCATACTGACTGCCGGACAGGATGTTCAGGTTCAGCTTCCCTCCCCGGAGGCCGCCGCAACCAGCGTTGAAGTGTTCATGAATGTCACCTTTCCAACGGCTGGAACGTACTGGGTGGAGCTCCTGCTCGAAGGCGATCTGAAAATACGTTACCCTTTGCGCGTCAATCAGATTGAACGCTAAGTTGCCTTTTAAAAGAAGAACAGCTACGATCCGGCAGTTCGTTTTGTAACAGGTATAAATCCTGCAGTAAACGGCTCTCAACCATGGCGGAAAACCAACAACAGAATATTGACCAGCAAAAGGGGCCGTTTTCACCGCTCCAGTCCGGTTGCGCATTTGTCATGCTCACCAATATGCTGCTTTATCTCGCCATCGTGGCATTCACATTCAATCTGCTCGACCCGTCCAAAATCGATGCCAGCTATCTGGCCAAACGCGGGTTTACCGCCCTGCCTGAACCAAAAAGCGAACAGGATGCTGCCTTCCAGCAGCTCTCCCAGGCAAAACGTGAACAGCAGCAGCAGATTCAAGCCGAACAAACCGACACTTCAAAGCTGGGGCCGAAACAGGAGCCCTCATCAGCCGCCCGACTGTCACAAATCGAGCAGCGCAGATTCGAATCGAGCCGCCCGAATGTGCCGGAAAACCCCAAGGCCGCCCTCACAGAAAGTTCGTTGCGTACCGGAAGCACATCAACGCGCTCTGCACAAAGCCGGCTTTATTCTTCAATCGCCATCTTTCCCCAAACCACCCTGCCGCAGACCTATTCGCCCGTCCGTCTGTACGCCCCGAAACCCGTGTCATTGGAAACCTATGAGACCATTCCGGTTGAAATGGCATCCGGAATTGATTTCCCGACCTTCAGCCTGCCGGTATCCGACCCCGCTGGAGCTTATCTTTACAGACCGCCCAACCCGATTCCCGAAGCTTCGCGCGGCGGGTTTAAGCTCAGTTCGCCACCGACCGGCGCAGAGTCTCTCTACACCAACGAAATTCAAAAAACCACGCCGCCAGCGGACGGAAACCCGGATAAACAACCCCCGTTAAAAGATCAGCTATAAGGTATTGACAGCCCCCGCCTTCTGGCCTACTTTCTCCCGTCTTTGACTCAAAAAGGAATTTCTTATGGAAGCATATGCAGTAATTGAAACCGGCGGCAAACAGTACCGCGTGGAAAAAGATACCGTTCTGAGCGTCGAACTGCTGGACGCCGCTGAAGCCGGTAAAACCGTTGAATTTGATCAGGTGCTGGCCGTCTCCAACGGCAGCGAGCTCACCGTCGGCGCGCCCGTTGTGGCTGGCGCCAAAGTGACCGCCATGGTGGTTGAAAACTACCGCGACGATAAAGTCGTGGCGTTCAAAAAGAAACGCCGCCAGGGCTACCGCAAAAAAATCGGACATCGTCAGGGACTGACGAAAATCAAAATTGAATCCATTCTCGCTTAATTTTTGAAGGAGCAGAACCATGGCACATAAAAAAGGACAAGGAGCTTCCAGTAACGGCCGTGACAGTCAGCCGAAACGCCGCGGCGTAAAACGCTATGCCGGTCAGGAAGTCACCGCCGGCAGCATCATCGTTCGTCAGGTCGGCAATAAATTCGTCGCCGGCGCCAACGTAGGCCAAGGCCGCGACTTCACGCTGTTCGCGCTCAAACACGGCGTCGTCGAATTCGACAAAGCCGGTCGACGCGTCAATATTCGCGAACCGCAGACGGCGTAAAAAACTTTCCAATGTTTGGAACAAAGAAAAGGCGGGCTTTCGAAGCTCGCCTGCTTCATTTAAGGGGTTCGCCGTGGTTGTATTTAAAGACCGTGTCAAAATCTTCGTCAAAGCCGGTAACGGCGGCAACGGAATCGCCTCTTTCCGGCGCGAAAAATTCGCGCCGCACGGCGGCCCCAACGGCGGCGACGGAGGACATGGCGGCAGTGTCATCCTGCGCGGTGACATGAATTCCGATTCACTGAACCACCTCTTTCACCACCCTCACCAGAATGCCGAAAACGGCGGACACGGCAAAGGCAGCGACTGTACCGGACGCTGCGGCGCAGATAACGTTCTTATCGTTCCCTGCGGAACCGTCATCCTGGATGCCGACACCGAAGAGTTCATCGGCGAAATTCTCGAAGACGGACAGGAACTGGTTATTGCCCGCGGCGGACGCGGCGGACTCGGAAACCCCCACTTCAAATCCTCCATCAACCAGGCGCCAACCAAATGTACTCCCGGAACGCCCGGCGAAGAGCGCGACTACCGTCTTGAGCTCAAACTCATGACCGACGTCGGCCTAGTCGGCTATCCCAATGCTGGTAAGTCCACCCTGATCACTGAACTCACCTCCGCCCACCCCAAAGTTGCCTCCTATCCGTTCACCACGCTCAACCCGATTGTCGGCACCCTCATCTACGAAAACTTTAATCAAATTAAAATTGCCGACATCCCCGGCCTCATCGACGGCGCCAGCGAGGGCACCGGCCTCGGCCACTACTTTCTGCGGCACATCGAGCGCTCCCGCTTTCTCCTGTTCATCATCGACATGGCCGCCGAAGACGGCCGCGACCCCGTCGAAGACTACCGCAGCCTGCGCCGCGAACTCAAAGCCTACAACAAAGAGCTCGCCGTCCGCCCGTCTCTCGTGCTGGCTAACAAAATGGACATGCCCACGGCGACGGAGAATCTGAAAATCTTCAAACGGAAAACCCGCACCAAACCGCTCGAAATCTCTGCCGGCCTCGGCGAAGGACTCGAACAGATAAAAGAAATCCTTTACGAACAGTTCTTCGGTAAGTAAAAGATACGCTTCTTTTTGAGGGCGTTTAGCTCAGTTGGTTAGAGCGCTACCTTCACACGGTAGAAGTCACAGGTTCGAGTCCTGTAACGCCCACCATTTAAATCGTTTATTATCAGTGCCTTGCGAAAGGTTCTTTTTTCATATCTACCTCGCACGGCTCCGACTTCGGGTTGGGCTGTTTGATTCGTCCGCTTTGGCTCGCAAGCCGTTAACGGTGGAAACGCTGTTAAGCTGCCGCACTCCACATTTCAAAACAAGGTTCATCTGTCATCTTTATCATTTTTTGAACTCAAAACTTCATTAACAGTCCGGGGCTCGCCGGGTTGTCCGAGGCGTATTCGGTGAATGCGCCCTATTGAAGTTTGCGACCGAAGTTTCCGGTGTGCCCCGGAATAGAATTGCCAGAGATAATAAGCCGGACGAGGCTGGCGGCTTCGGCGGGCGGATCGATTCCGTACGACAGATCAATCCGGAAGCAGCGCGCGCCGTGCGCTTTCAGTTCGTCCAGATGATCGGTCAGCGAAAACGGCGTTTCGCTCGTCACCACAAATTCCCGTCCGGCCTGCCCGACATGTAACGTACGTTGCGAGCGATCAGTAAGCTTTGAACCAGTCGATGCCGGTTTAGTCGCGGAAATCATCAGCGGCGTGTGCTGATAAACCGGAACGATGGCCGCGTTGCCAAGCCGTTCGATCAGTGCAAAAAGATTTTCTGCATCGTCTTCCGGCGATAACACGAATTGCCCGACACCCTGCGAGTTCCACTGCAGCGCCGCCTGCGTATTCAGTGTATAAAGCGACCAGTCGGCAGTGATGTTTTTTTGACCATTCAACAAATTCAAACCGCCGACGTTGGCGGCTTCCCATTTCCAAACATTGGAAACCTTTTCGACCAGCTCGTGAAATTGTTCGGTGTCCTCATCTCGAATAATGACCGGTAGAGCCAGCCGGAGCTTGTCGCCATAAAACGCCTGCGCCTTTTCGGTCTCTTCTGGACGCGACGGATCAATCTCCAGCACGAACTCGCCTATATCTTCCAAGGGTTGGAAAACTCTGGATTTAACCGACCAGAAAACATCGCGCGACGCGGGCGCGATAGGAAAATTTTCCAAGGTTTGGAAACTTTTCGGACGATTTATCCAGACATTGGAAAACTGTTCGATCAAGCGGCGGCGAGCGCCGTTTAAGACGGAGACCGGAACAAAGACGGATCCTTCGAGCGTTAGCTCGCCGAGCTTCCAATCGGTGTCGCCCAGTTTTTCAAAGCACTGGCGAATCGTAGCCGCGGACTTCTCCGGATTCTTCGCCGCCTCAAACGGGCCGGGCAAAACGAGTTCAGCCTGTACGTCATCAGCCGAAGCAACCATTTTGATTTCTTCCAATGTTTGGAAGACCGAAACATTCACAGGTCGCCGCTGACGGAACTGTCCGGGGCGCGGCACGGTAAATTCGTAGCGCTGGCGCACCGCCTGCGAATAGGAACAATAGACCGGCGAACCGTTTCCAATGTTTGGATGATCCGACGGAAGCTTGAGCGCAATTTCTTCATTAGCTGGAAGTTCAAAGCGGCGTTTGGATTCGGGGTCGGAGGCAAGCCGCATTTCGTCGGCGGCGAAGCCGTATGAGTTTTCAAATTTCAGCCCGTCGTGTTTTTGGAGCGCGCGATTGCTGTGCAGAATGAGCCACGGGCCTTTGACGGTTTTGACGGTTCCGATGAGAGCGCCGCGGTGTCCGTCGTTGACCGGATCGACAGGCTTGGTTTCAGAATCGGCAAGATAGAGATCGGTGGAAGGCCGTCCGAAAATGGTTTGGATATCCGTCAACCGCTGCGCGGAATTTTCCATATCGCCTGCGAGCATCTTGCGATAGAAGTTGGTGACGGCGGCGACGTAAAGCGGACTTTTCATGCGCCCTTCAATTTTGAGCGAGGCGACTCCGGCGCTGAGCAGTTCCGGCAGATGATCGGCGGCAGAAAAATCTTTCATCGAAAACGGAAGCGTTTTTTCTCCGTTGCTTTCAAGCGGCTGGCGGCAGCAGTAGGCGCAACGTCCGCGATTGCCGCTGCGGCCGATCAGGTGTGACGAGAAGAGGCAGAGCCCACTGTAGGAATAGCAGAGCGCGCCGTGAATAAAGGTTTCGGTTTCGATGCCGCAGTTTTTACTGATGTGCCCGATCGCTTTGAGACTCAGTTCGCGCGCCAGCACAACGCGCTTGAAGCCGAGCAATGCGAGCTGCTTTGCGCCTGCCAGATTGTGAACCGCCAGCTGCGTGCTGGCGTGCAGACGGAGTTGCGGGAAATTTTTCTGCGCCAGCCGGACGATGCCCATATCCTGCACGATCACGCCGTCCGCATTGAGGTCGCGAATCGTCGCCAGCGTTTCAAACGCTTCGTTGAGTTCGCCCTGCTGAACGAGCGTATTGAAGGTGACGTAGACGCGACGACCCAAGTGATGCGCATAACCGATTAGTTCGTCGAGCGCCTCGGCGGAAAAGTTGTCCGCCTCGGCGCGGGCAGAAAAGCGCGGCAGTCCGGCATAAACAGCGTCCGCGCCGTACGCGAGTGCGGCCCACGCCGCTTCGGGCGTTCCGGCAGGAGAGAGCAGTTCTGGAGGAATTGTATTCACGCCGCGCAAAAGTAATCCAGACTACGAACCGCGTCGAGATTCTTGAACCGTTCCGTCAATTTTTCAGCTCCCGTTTTCGAAAAATTAATCCGGAACTGTCGGGAAGATTCCGGACAGCCAGACGACTTAGCATGTGCATCAAGCTGAAGGGAGCGTGTAACATGGGGTCTGCAAAACGAGCCAGGATTTTACTGCTTTTCACCGGACTGGAGCTACTTTTCCCGCTGCAGGGGTTCTGTGTTGGAAATATTATCGTCTATGCTTCTGATACCAGCATAGCCGGCGCCCCTCCGCCCTCTGCAACGGCGATTCTGGACGGAACGTTCAGTCAGGATTTTGGAACGAACCAGTGGCTTTGCTTCTCTAATATCGTCGCCGGCACACATACGGTTGAAGTTACCTGCGCAACAAGCGGCTACCTGCCGCGGGAAAGCCCCGACGTTCCGGATGCGGTGAATGATCCGGATTCAGATTACGGAAATCCCCGGCGAATTCAGGTGGTGGATAATGAACCGGTTTTCATGAGCTTTAGTTTTGATCCGGTCGTTACGGCGTCCGCAGTTATCCGGGATGCGTGGACCATGGAGCGGCTGGAAGACGCCGCCGTTGAATGTATTTTTGAAGGATCAACGGGAAGTATTGCTGTCTGTAAATATCCATCAACCGCCGTCTATGCAACAAACTGGAGCAGCAATATTGAGGGAAGCGTTCAACCGGGACCCGTTTTATATCTCCACAATTACGATATACAGGTCACCCTGTCGGGCTATCAGACGTTTATGTCGAATAACATCATCAGCAACGCCGCACCCGGGAATGCTTTTGATCTGGGAGAACTGTTTCTGACTCCCGTTGATAACAACACCAATCTGATTGCCGACGCGTGGGAGTCGCTCTATTTCGGCGCGGGAAGTAACGTCGTGGCCGATGCGGATGCCGACGGAGACGGGATCTGCAACCGCGATGAGTACATCGCGGGAA
>JBAYVX010000088.1:0-7444 GCA_041674365.1 Kiritimatiellales bacterium
CTAAGTAGCGCTCACCATGGACGAAATGTTCGCGCCAGCGTCAGCGCGGCCAGTCCGATCAATACCACTCCGGCAATCGCGGCACCGATCCAGCCGAGCAAAGAGAGCGTTGTCATGATGATACCGGCAATCACCACGCCAAGCAGAATATAACGCATCGCCTTCCAGAATGGGATTCCCATCACAAAAGCCGCCATCGCACCAGTCCATGCGCCGGTCATTGGTAGTGGTATCGCCACAAAGATCGTCAGCCCGAGTGCCTCATATTTTTCAATACTGGCGCTTTTTCTGCGGGTGCGCGCAAACAGCCAATCGAAGAATTTCCGCCCGGCATTAAAGCGCATACAAAAACCCGAGAGCGGGCCGAGTAACAGCAGAATGAACGGAATCGGAATCATATTACCTGCCACTGCAATCAGGAAAACCCGCCACCACGGCATTTCAAATGCAACAATCCCGACAGGTACCGCGCCGCGCAGTTCAACAATCGGAAGGGTGGAAATCGCAGCAACGGCCGCATCAGGCGACAACCCTTTTTCGTTAAGCCAAACGGCGATTTTTTCGCCGCGCGAAGGTTGTATGGCTTCATCTGCCTTCAGCGGTAGAGTAAATAAAAGCAAAGTGGAAAGCAGTACGGCACATTTTTTCATATTTCCTCGTCGATCAGCCGGATTTTTTTCCGGGGCTTGTGCATTTTTTTATAATATTTCGAAAGTACCCGGGAAAACCGGATCACATCACGAAAGGGAGCAATCAGGCTTTTATGCCGTTTGGGCTGCTTGGTAACGCGAACAGAGCCGACGCGAATCCGCCGAGACGCGATGTTGAACAGTGTTTCAAATTCGGACGGAAGAGATGATTTTTCTTCGAGAATGAACGGAAGTACATCACAGCGGTAAAAACGAAAGCCGCACGGCGGATCCGGAACATACACACCCAACAAACGGTCCAGCCAGTAACGCATCATCCGGATCGTCCATCGGCGCACCACGGGAATGCTCTTCATCTCCGCCATGCGGTTGCCGATGAGAACCGGCAGATGCGTACGCTGATAGGCTTCCAGAAACTTGGGAATTTCGTCCGGATCGTGAAACCCGTCGGCATCCAGCGTGATAACCGCATCAAAACCCTGTTCGAGCACATAGCGGAATCCCTGCGGCATGGCTTCCCCTTTGCCGCCGTTCACCACGCGTCGAAGCACTGCGGCTCCGGCGGCCTCCGCGCGCGCGGCGGTTTCATCCGTTGAAGCATCATCCACCACAATCACATCCGGCAGATATTTGCGGGCCCGGGAAACTGCATCACCGACCGTTCGTTCCTCGCAAAAAGCAGGCATCAGCACAGCAACGCGCTTCACTTCTTTATACTGGGCAATGGTTGTCATCAGTCATTTTCCTTCTTCAACGCCAGTTCATCAGCCCGGTAGGAAGAGCGTACCAGCGGGCCAGCCGCCACGCCCTCAAACCCCATCAACCGCGCTTTTCCGGCGAGTTCATCAAAATGTTCCGGTGAAATAAAACGCTCAACGGGATGATGTTCGCGGGTCGGCGCCAGATACTGCCCCAGCGTCAGCAGGCGGACACCCGCCGCAAATAAATCTTCCAAGGTTTGGAAAATCTCTTCGTCGGTTTCTCCAAGGCCGAGCATCAGGCCGGATTTCACCTGTACACCGCCCCGCTCCGCCGCGTACCGCAGCGTCGCCAGCGACTTCTCATAACTCGCCTGCGGACGAACGGTCGCTTGAAGCCGTTTCACCGTTTCGAGATTGTGATTAAACACATCCGGTTCCGCATCGAGCACGACATCGAGATGTTCGACAAAATCGGGAGTCAGCACTTCAACCGATGCTTCACGCATTGTTTCTTTGACTGCACGAATTGTACGGGCAAACACATGCGCCCCGCCGTCCGGCAGATCGTCCCGCGTCACACTGGTAATCACCACATGGCGCAGATTCAGCCGCTTGGCGGCCTCGGCCACGCGCGCCGGTTCGTCCGGATCAACCGGCGATGGGTTACCCGTGTTCACATTACAGAAAAGGCAGTTACGGGTGCAGGTATTACCGAGAATCATCACCGTCGCCGTTCCGCGGTTCCAGCACTCGTGCCGGTTCGGGCACTTCGCGCTGGCGCAAACCGTGTTCAGCTGAAGGCTTTCCAACAGCTTGCTCACGTCCGGGAAATTTTGATCTGTCGCAATCGGGCGCCGCATCCACTGCGGAAGTCGTTGTGCTTTTGGTTTCAGTCCGTTCATGTCCACCTCATGTCGAAAGCGTTTCGATGAGCTTCTGGAGCTTTTCGCGTTTTTCAAGCAGCTCGCCTTTGCGCTTCTCTTCGCCGGCAACTACATCAGCGGGCGCCCGGCTGACAAAGTTGGCGTTGGAAAGTTTTTTGCTGATTCCCGTAATGCCGTTCTCAACAACTTCAATCTGTTTCTTAAGTTTCGCGATTTCAGCAGCCGTATTCACCAATCCTTCGATCGACATGTAAACCGTACCGAGCTGGCTGATTCCGCTGGGCATCGTACCGTCAGGCGTAAAGTCGCGGTCGATTTCAATCGATTCCGCGCCAAGCAACAGTGCAACGGAAGCGACGTCTTTGTGCAGAATTTTACCGGTACGTTCCTGCGCCGGACGGATATAGAACTTCGCCTGCTGTTTCGGCGTCAGGTTGTAATCCGTGCGCAACGTACGACCGACGCGAATTAAATCATGTTTGGCATCCACATAGTCAACCGTTTCTCTCTGGACGCCCCATACATTCAGGTCTTCATACGACAACGCTTTCGGCCACGGCGCGGTCTGAATCGAGTCGCTGGAAATATTGTATCCCATGCCATGCCACAGCTCTTCAGTGATGAACGGGATGAACGGATGCAGCAGGCGGATGGCGTTGGAAAAAACATAATGCATAACCTGCTCGACTTCCATCTTGCGCTGCATATCTCCGCCGCGAAACACGCCCTTGGAGTATTCGACGTACCAGTCGCAATAGTGGTGCCACATAAAATCGTACATTGCCAGTGCGGCATCATTGAAACGGTGGCGCGCCAGATTATCTTCCGTGTTGCGAACCGCCTCGCTCAGCTTGGCGAGAATGTGCTGGTCATCGGGACTGAGCGTCATCTTGCTGAAATCAATCTTCTCCGGATCAAGCGGCCCTTCACAGCTGGCATTCATCTGCATGAAGCGCGCTGCGTTCCATATCTTAGTGCAGAAATTACGGCCAAGTTCGAATTTCTCGTCGTTAACATACACATCCTGACCCGTCGCCGTCAGCATCATCAGACTGAACCGCAGCGCATCGGCACTGTATTTTTCAATAATGCCGAGAGGGTCGATTGAATTACCCAGGCTCTTGCTCATCTTGCGACCCTGATCGTCGCGGACCGTGCCGTGGAAATAGACCGTATCAAACGGAATCTCATCCATGAACTCAAGGCCGGCCATGATCATCCGCGCCACCCAGAAAAATAGAATTTCCGGAGCAGTCGCAATCGTATTGGTCGGATAGAAATGCTTCAGATCGGCCGTCTGTTCCGGCCAGCCGAATACGCTGAAGGGCCAGAGCCAAGACGAAAACCATGTATCGAGCACATCTTCATCCTGACGAATGTCTTTCACGCCACATACCGGACAACTGCCAGGAACTTCACGCGCCGCCCACTGATGGCTGCAGGCATCGCAGTAGAATACCGGAATGCGGTGACCCCACCAGATTTGGCGGGAAATACACCAGTCGCGGATGTTTTCCATCCAGTCGAGATACACCTTGGTCCAGCGCTCGGGAACAAACTTAATCCGGCCGTCGCGCACCGCTTCAATCGCGGGCTTGGCCAGCGGCTTCATGTTGACGAACCACTGCGGCGACAGACGCGGTTCAACCACCGTCGAACAGCGATAGCAATGCCCTACCGAATGCATGTGCTTGTCGATCTTCTCGATCAGACCGCCATGCTTCAGATCTTCGATCAGCTG
Organism: Kiritimatiellales bacterium; assembly: GCA_041674365.1. Lineage (GTDB taxonomy): Bacteria > Verrucomicrobiota > Kiritimatiellia > Kiritimatiellales > Tichowtungiaceae > Tichowtungia. The sequence continues at coordinate 3,977 of JBAYVX010000088.1, forward strand.
TTTGCGGCACTCAAAACGATCCATTCCGGCATAGGTTCCGGCGGCTTCATTCATAATACCGTGATCGGTCATCACATTGATCGGTTCCAGTTTGTGGCGCAGGCCGATTTCAAAGTCGTTCGGGTCATGCGCAGGCGTCACCTTCACGCAACCGGTTCCGAAGTTCGGATCAACAAACTCGTCGGCAACAACCGGAATTTCTCTTCCAAGGATTGGAAGAATCAGCGTCTTGCCAACCAGATCGGCATAGCGCTTATCGCGCGGACTGACGGCAACCGCGACGTCGCCAAGCATCGTTTCCGGACGCGTCGTCGCCACGGTGATCTTACGCTTCTCGTCTTTGACCGCGTAGCGGATGTAATACAGCGCACCTTCGGTTTCAACGTGTTCGCTCTCTTCGTCGGACAGCGCGGTCGTACAACGCGAACACCAGTTTATGATGCGATTTCCGCGATAGATCAGGCCTTTATCATACAGACGGCAAAACACTTCGTGAACGGCCTTACTCAGCCCTTCATCCATCGTAAAGCGCTCGCGATCCCAATCGCAGGACGAACCGAGTTTTTTAAGCTGGTTGACGATTGTGCTGCCGTACTCCTCTTTCCACGCCCAAACCTCTTTGAGAAATTCGTCGCGCGACAGGTCGTGGCGGCTCTTGCCTTCCTTGGCCAACTTGCGCTCAACAACATTCTGCGTCGCAATCCCTGCGTGGTCGGTGCCGGGAACCCATAGGGCATTCTTGCCCTGCATACGCTGCCAGCGGATTAGCACATCCTGAATCGTGTTATTCAGCGCGTGACCCATATGCAGGATGCCCGTCACGTTCGGCGGCGGAATCACAATCGTCCAAGGCTCTTTCTTCGGGTCCGGCTGCGCGTTGAAGGCTTTTTCCTCCAGCCACTTCGCATACCACTTCGCCTCAACTCCGGCGGCCTCATAATTCTTCGGCAGTTCACTCATAAAAATTCCTTTGTTTCCAAGGGTTGGAAAAAATCAGTTTGGTTTTTCCAAGGGTTGGAAAAATCACTTCTTCGCTTTTTCCTCTTCGAGGAACAGCTTGTACTCCACGCTGTCGACCAGTGCTTCCCAGGACGCTTCGATGATGTTTTCGGAGACGCCGACCGTGCCCCACGTTTTTACGCCGTCGCTCGACTCAATCAGCACGCGGGTTTTGGCCGCCGTCGCTTCTTCGGGATCGAGAATGCGAACGGAATAGTCGACCAGCGACACCCCGGCGATCACGGGATAAAACTTCACCAGTGCCGCACGGAGTGCCTGGTTCAGCGCATCGACCGGTCCGTCGCCGGAGCCGTTTGCCGAAATGCTCTCACCTTTGACGCACAGCTTAACATTCGCTTCAGAGCGACAGCCGGGGGCAGCACCCTGTTTATCGACCGTTACACTGAAGTTCTTGAGATCAAAGAACGACTGATGTTTCTTGAGCACCTTTTTGATCAGCATCTGGAAGGAGGCATCGGCCGATTCATATTCGTAACCGTCCTTTTCCATCTGCTCAAGTTGCTTAAGCACCTCGCGCACCTCGGGCGATTTGCGGTCGAGTTCCAGTCCCATTTCAATAGCTTTCAGGAATACATTGCTGGCTCCTGACAGTTCAGAGATCAGAATGCGGCGGCTGTTGCCGACCGAGTCCGGAACGATGTGTTCGAAGCTGCGCGACACCTTGCGCACGCCGTCCACGTGCATGCCCGCCTTGTGGGCGAAGGCACTGTCACCGACAAACGCCTGTTTGGTGTAGGCACGTATATTGGCCTGCTCATAAACAAACTTCGACAATGCCCGGAGCTGCTTTATATTTTCCGGATTTGCCAAACAGGTGTATCCCATCTTCAGCATCAAATTGGGAATAACAGAACTCAAGTTGCAATTGCCAACCCGCTCGCCAATGCCATTAATCGTACCCTGTACATGCACCGCACCGGCATCGACCGCCGCTAAAGCATTGGCAACGCCAAGCTCGCCGTCGTTATGCGTATGGATGCCGACAGGCGTATCAAACGCCTTAATCACAGCCGCCGTGATCTGCGCAACTTCGTGCGGAAGCGCACCGCCGTTGGTTTCGCACAGAACCAGACAGTCCGCTCCGGCATCCGAGGCGGCTTTCAGCGCCGCCATGGCGTATTCCGGGTTGTCTTTATAGCCATCAAAAAAATGCTCGGCATCGTAAACCACCTCTTTACCGTGTGCCTTCAGAAAGCGGACGCTGTCGGAAATCATGGCTAAATTTTCTTCGGCGGTCGTCTGGAGCACTTCGATTACATGCAGCAGCCAACTCTTGCCGAAAATGGTGCAAACCGGGGTGTCGGCTTCCAGCAGCGCGGCAAGACCTTTGTCTTCTTCCGGTTTAATGTTGGCGCGGCGGGTCGAACCGAAAGCGGCGATTTTGGCGTTCTTGAGGGGTTCCTTCTTAATCAGGCGGAAAAATTCCATGTCTTTCGGGTTGGACGCGGCAAATCCGCCTTCGATGTAAGCGATACCGAATTCGTCAAGGCGTTTAGCAACCTGCACCTTGGCGACCGCGGAAAAGGAAACTCCCTCCGCCTGTGCACCATCGCGCAACGTTGTGTCATAAATGGCTATCTTTTTCATACTCATGGATTTCCCTTCTAGGAGCGGAAAAACATAACCGAACCCGCTATGGATTTAAAGCCCCGACGGGCGGTTTTTTAGCCGCTCCGGATTCCAAACCTTGGAAAAATCCGGGTAATTTTTTTTCAACGTTTGGAAAATTAAATGCCGAAGAAAGCGGAGCCGAGGGCTTGGAGAGCTTTTTCGCGGTCGGCATCTTTGACGGCGAACATCATACTGATTTCGGAGGCACCCTGGTTGATCATTTCAAGGTTCACACCGTTTACGGCCATCGCCTGCGTGGCCTTGGCCGCCATGCCCGGCGTATAGTGCATTCCCTCGCCCACCACCATGATCAGCGCCAGTCCGTGCTCGACCAGCACCGCGTCGGGTTTCAGCTCGGCTTTAATCCGGCTGACTACTTTTTCCTCTTTCGCGGCGGGCAGGTTAGCCGAGGCCAGAATGACAGACATGTTGTCGATCCCCGACGGCGTATGTTCGAAGGAGATTTTTTCGTCTTCGAGAATCTGCAGCAGACGGCGGCCAAAACCGATCTCACGGTTCATCATGTATTTGTCGATATACACCGCGCAAAAGCCGGGTGCGCTGGAAATACCAACCACGGTACGTTCGCCGGGCGCACGCTTCGGCACAACCATCGTGCCGGGAGCCGACGGATTGTTGGTATTTTTGATGCAGATCGGAATATTAGCCTGCACAGCCGGGATGATCGCCTCGTCGTGGAATACGCCGAAGCCGGCATAGGAAAGTTCGCGCATTTCACGATAGGTCATGCAGTTGATAGCGGGCGGATTGTCAATGATGCGCGGATCCATTGAGCAGACAGAATCCACATCTGTAAAGTTCTCGTACACATCCGCC
>JBAYVX010000089.1:0-7281 GCA_041674365.1 Kiritimatiellales bacterium
ATCGCGGAGACCTGCTCACCTCCATCGTCGGCCAGCGCGAAGTCCTCAATTTTCTCGGGGGCGCCATTCCGCGGTTGCGCCGGTACGGCTGGCGCGTCGAACTCGAAGGCCGCGTTGCGCCGTTTATGGACGAGGCGGAATTCACTTCGCCGGTCATCCGCATTAACGAAACCGCTGGCGGCGGATTTTTTGATGTCGGCTATGCCTACGAAAACAGCGGCGGCCAGAGTCTGAGCGAAAGCGAAATCCAGCGCGCGCTCAATATGGGCGAGGCATTTGTCGAAAAGAACGGACGCACCGTGCTGCTCGATATCGACGCAATCGAAACCGCGCGCGAAGTCTTCAGCGACTGCGCCTTCGGCGCGGGCGGCGGAGCCGGTACGTTCCGCATGAACGATATTTACGCCGCCTATGTTCAGTCGTCGCTCCACTCCCTTGATGGCGTCGATGTCGAAGCATCGCCCGACTGGCTTAAAAAAGCGCAGACACAAAACCGCGCGCAGAAAATCGAACCCGAACCGCTCGGCGAAAAACTCGAAGCCACGCTTCGTTCCTATCAAAAGGACGGCGTCTATTGGCTTCGCTATCTCGAACGCAGCGGCTTCTGCGGAATTCTGGCCGACGAAATGGGCTTGGGGAAAACAATTCAGGCGCTGGTTTGGCTCCAGCTCGAACGCCATAGCGAAAAAGCGCGCGGCAAACCGGCGCTCATCGTCTGCCCGACCAGCCTGGTCGAAAACTGGGCCGAAGAAGCCGAAAAATTCACCCCAGGGCTGCGTGTCCTGAAAATGCACGGAGTTGATCGCCACGACCATTGGAAAAAAGTGGCCGAAAAAGATCTGGTGATTACCTCCTACGCGCTGATGCGCCGCGATTTGGATGAATATTTGAAACATGAATTTTCTGTCGCGGTACTCGACGAAGCGCAGCACATTAAAAACCGCACCACACAGAACGCCGTGTCCGCAAAAAAAATCCGCGCCCTGCAAAAGCTGGTACTCACCGGAACGCCGATCGAAAACAGCGTCGCCGACCTTTGGTCGATCATGGACTTTCTGATGCCGGGGTATCTCAGTAATCACAAAGCGTTCCGCGAGCATTATGAACTGCCGATCAGCCGCGGCGGACCCGACGGCGAACTCGCGCAGCTCAAATTGCGCCGCAAGCTACATCCGTTTCTGATGCGCCGCCTCAAACGCGAAGTCGCCAAAGATCTGCCGGAAAAAATCCAGCGCGTTGCGCACGCCGCGCTCAGCAAAGACCAATACATGGTTTACAAAGAACTGCTCGAGAGTTCGAAACGCAAGATCACCGACATGGTGGAAGCGCAAGGCTTCAACCGCTCGCGCATGCAGATTTTCAAAACGTTGCTGCGCCTGCGCCAAACCTGCTGCCATCTCGACCTGCTCAAGCTGCCGAATCTTAAAAGCGAGTTTCCGTCTGCAAAAATGGAGCTCTTTTTCGAACTGGTCGACGAAGCGGTCGATGCCCGCCACCGTATTCTCGTCTTCAGCCAGTTCACGTCCATGCTCAGCATCCTGCGCAAAGAGCTCGAAGCGCGCGAACTGAAATACTGCTATCTCGACGGCGCCACCAAAAACCGGCAGGCGATAGTTCGTGAATTTAATACGAACCGTTCCATTCCGGTCTTTTTAATCAGCCTCAAGGCCGGCGGAAGCGGGCTTAACCTGACCGGCGCCGACATGGTGATTCACTACGACCCGTGGTGGAATCCGGCAGTCGAAGATCAGGCGACCGACCGCGCCCACCGCATCGGACAGAAAAACACGGTGTACAGCGTCAAGCTCATCACCAAAGACACGGTCGAAGAAAAAGTTCTCCAGATGCAGCAGCGCAAACAGGGCGTCATCGCCGCCACGCTCGAAAAAGAGGGCGAGTTCATGCAGGCGCTCAACTGGAACGACGTGCAGGAACTGCTTTCGCTGTAGTTTTCCGAACATTGGAAAAACCGGGCGAAAGTTTTCCAACCCCTGGAAAAAAGATGATCGAAAAAGCCGGCCAGCCGAAAGAGATGTCGCGGATGCAGCTGATGTTCCGGGCGCTTCAGCACCGGAACTTCCGGCTGTTTTTCATGGGGCAGAGCATTTCGCTGCTCGGTACATGGATGCAGATGACGGCGGTCGCGTGGCTGGTCTGGCGGCTGGAACATAACGCGTTTCTGCTTGGGCTGGCGGGATTTGCCGCGCGGATTCCCGCGTTTGTCATGGCGCCGCTGGCGGGCGTTCTGGTGGATCGCTGGAATCGTCACCGTCTGGTGATCATCACACAGATTCTGGCGATGATTCAGGCGCTGCTTCTGGCGGGACTGATGTTTTCGGGCCACATCACCGTCTGGCAGATCATTCTGTTGTCGCTGCTGCTCGGTTTTATCAACTCGCTGGATATGCCGGCGCGGCAGGCGTTCATGATTCAGATGCTGGACCGGCGCGAGGATCTGACCAGCGCGATTGCGCTGAACTCCTCCATCGTAAACGGTGCGCGCCTGCTGGGCCCGGCGGTTTCGGGGATCATCATCGCCGCCGCAGGTGAAGGGCTTTGCTTTTTAATCAACGGCCTCAGTTACATTGCCGTGATCGCCGGGCTGCTGATGATGCGGCTGCCGCCGCACCAGCGGGCTTCAGCGGACAAATCGGTTTTCCATCATCTGAAAGAGGGTGTTATCTACGCCTTCGGATTTTCGCCGATCCGCTCGCTGCTGCTGCTGATGGCGCTGGTCAGCCTGACCGGCGCATCCTATGCCCAGCTGCTGCCGGTTTTTGCGCAGCAGATTCTGCACGGCGGACCGCTCACCCAGGGGATGCTGGCCTCATCCGCCGGACTTGGCGCGTTCGCCGGGGCGATGTTTCTGGCGATGCGCCGCAGTGTCCGCGGACTCGGCGTGCTGATCGCATGGGCGCCTGCCGTTTTCGGCCTCGGCCTGATCGGTATGGGGCTTTCTTCTTCGCTTGGACTGACGCTGGCGGTGATGCCGGTAGTCGGCTGCGGCATGATTGTGCAGATGGCCGCGACCAACACGGTCATCCAAACCATCGTTGATGACGACAAGCGGGGCCGCGTGATGAGTTTTTATTCCATGGCGTTTATGGGAACCGTTCCGCTCGGCAGCCTGCTGGCCGGTTCGCTCGTGCATTGGATCGGAGCGCCGCTGACGGTGATGGCGGGCGGCCTTTGCTGTATCGCCGGATCACTGGTATTCGCCACACGACTGAATAATATCCGTCGCCTGATCCACCCGATCTACGTCCGCAAAGGCATCATTCCGGAAGTGGTCTCCGGGCTTCAGTCGGTTTCCAGCGTGAATCAGCCGTAGGCGGTTCCAAACATTGGAAAATATCACGGCGCTTCGAGCTCCGGCTTTTTAGATTCGGGCGAGGCGGCGAAATCGGCAAACTTCCGGACGGCGAACAAAACGTACCAGGCGCGGAATTTTGACATGCCATCTTCGCGGCAGATTCTGTGCAGTTCGCGATCCGCTTGTTCCCGACAAGACGCCGGCAGCAGTTCATCGCGCATTAACTGGTAGAGCGCATCGTGTACCAGCGAGCCCCGCATGAAATTTTTTGTGTCGATCGTCGGGCCGGAGGGCCCGTCCCATGCATAGCCATCTTTAATCACCAGCAGACCGGAGGTGTTTAAATCGATGAATCTGGTTTCGATATTCTTTTCCGGACGGACGATCACTTCGACGGAATACGGATAAACAAGCTGATACTTGTAACCACTGCGATATCGGATTGATTTCATTTTTCAACCCTTCTCTTTTCCGGTACCGGATACGACCGAACTATTTTTTGAAGTACCCGGCCAAACGAATTGGACGGGGTTCTTAAACGGTATTTTCCGCCGGACAGTTTTACAAAACCCCGGTCTTTTAATTTCGATAAATGAAGAGACAGTGCCGCCGCAGAAATACCCGTTTGTTCCAGGAGCGCGCCGAAAGATGCCGGGCGTCCGTTTAATGCGCACGCAATTTCTATTCGTCGTGCATGAGTAAACGCGGTTGCTTGCCGGATGACCGTCGGAAAGGGCATTTTGGCAGCACAACAGCCATGAAGCGCAACCAACAACGTCTCTGCGTCGGCCACTTCTGGATTTGGATCCGGACGGTAAAAAACGTTCAGTTTTTTCCGGTGTGGTGTAATCAAGCCGCGCGCACTCAATGCCCGAAGTTGATTGCAGGCATTCTGTTCCGAAATGCCGGAGCGGTGAGCCAGATCTGCGACACAAAGGCCATCGTTCTGGAACAGCAGCCACAATAAACGCAGGCGCGTTTCGCTGGCAATCACACGACAGGTTCTCCACAAGGTGGGGCGCAAACCATCACTCATATAAACAGCCTTCTCTTATACCTTTAAACGTACGGGATAAAAACACCGTAAAAAAACCGCAACAATTTGTCAACAAGTAAGATACATATAATAACACCTCGTACATTTAAAGGTATAGAATGCCGCGCGTAGCGCGCCGGAACAGGAGAATGTTATATAGAGGTCAATCAGGATTTTTTCAGCGTGATGAAAGATCGGGAAATTTAGAAAGGGTACGAAACCGATTACGCTCCGCAGCATTTTTTATATTTCTTGCCGCTGCCGCAGGGGCAGGGATCATTTCGGCCGACTGTCGGGCCGGTATTGCGGATCGGTTGCAATGCGGGCGCGGCGGCCGGCGGCGCACCGTGTCCGGGCTGGGATTGTCTCGCAAGCGCCATAGCGGAAGCCTGATCCTGCTGGGTGCGGTTGCCGACCATCATTTTATTGAGCGACTGCCAGAAGCTTTGCAGCGCCTCCATGGAGGAGCCGGTGCGGAAAATGTTTTGCGCGATTTCGGTTTTGATGCGATCCATCAGGTCACCGAACAGATTAAACGCCTCGCGTTTATACTCAACAAGCGGATCGCGCTGCCCATAGGCGCGCAAACCAATCCCTTCGCGCAGACTGTCCATGTTGCGCAGATATTCCTGCCAGTGTTCATCCACCGACTGCAGAATGATCATCTGTTCGAGACCTTTGACGCGCGCCGGATCTTCGTGCGTCACTTTCAGCTCGTAGGCCTCTTTGACGCGGGCGAAAACAATTTTTACACGCGCTTCTTCGTCGAGTTCGGTCGGAAGATCCTCGACGCGCAGGCCGATCGGGAAGGTGATGTTGACCCAGGCAACAAACTCCTCGGCGGGCGCGGCGGCGTTGTCTTCGATGATGTCGCTGATGATCTCGTAGAGCTCTTCGCGCGGATCTTCGCTGCGCAGGACGGTCTGGCGGAAGCCGTAGATGACTTCGCGCTGCTGGTTCATCACGTCGTCGTACTTCAAAGTGTTTTTACGAATACCGAAGTTCATCTCCTCGACACGTTGCTGCGCCTTCTCAATGGACTTGTTCAGCCACGGGTGTTCGAGCACTTCACCTTCTTCAATACCAAGCTTCTCCATGATACTCGCGATACGGTCAGAACCGAACAGGCGCATCAGGTCGTCTTCGAGCGAAACATAAAAACGCGAAAGACCGGGGTCGCCCTGGCGCGCACAGCGTCCGCGCAGCTGGCGGTCGATGCGGCGCGACTCGTGGCGTTCGGAGCCGATGACGTAAAGGCCGCACGGTTTTTCCGTCAGTAGTTTTTTTAACGCTTGCGATTCGCCCGCAGGGACGGTGGACAGCGAAAGGGATTTGTCCATGATCTGCTCGCGGTTGAGCCAGACAACGCCTTTGCCGAGCTTAATATCGGTTCCGCGGCCGGCCATGTTGGTGGCGATGGTAATAGCGCCAGGTTGACCGGCCAGCGAAACAATCTCGGCTTCGCGCGCGTGGTTCTTGGCATTGAGTACATTATGCGGAATCCCCTGACGGTCGAGCATGCGGCTGATCACCTCGGAGGTTTCAACCGTTGCTGTACCGACCAGCACCGGCTGTTTCTTGGTATGGCAGTCTTTGATCTGCTCAATCACCGCGTTGTACTTCTCGCGCTTGGTCTTATAAATCTGGTCGTTAATGTCCACGCGGCGGATCGGGCGGTTTGTGGGGACAACCACCACGTCGAGCTTGTAAATTTCGTGGAACTCGCCCGCTTCGGTCTCGGCGGTACCGGTCATGCCGGAAAGTTTATCGTACATACGGAAATAGTTCTGAATCGTAATTGTCGCCAGCGTCTGGGTTTCCCGTTCGATTTTCACGCCTTCTTTGGCTTCGACAGCCTGATGAAGGCCGTCGCTCCAGCGGCGGCCCGACATCAGGCGGCCCGTGAAGGTATCGACAATGATTACCTGATTGTTCTGTACCACATACTCCACATCTTTTTCATAAATGCAGTGGGCGCGGATCAGCTGGTTCACTGCGTGAATCCGCTCGCTGCGGGTCGCGAATTCGTCCTGCAGCTTCTGGCGGATCACAATTTTTTCTTGCGGGGCGAGGCCGACGCGGCCTTCGAGCTCCGACAGTGCTGTCGCCAGATCCGGCATCTCAAACTGTTCCGGATCGTCCGGCGAAAGAGTTTCGCACCCCTGATCGGTCAGGTTGGCGTCGTGCCCTTTTTCATCCACGGTGAATAAAAGCTCTTCGCGGAGTTCGCGCGCCTCTTCCTTATAGGAATCGGTGATCATCATGTTATTCACCTGCTCCAGCAGGCGGCGGGTTGCCGGTTCTTCGATCAGCTTAGCCAGCTGCTTGTTCTTTGGCATTCCCTGATGCACTTGGTACAGCTTACGCTGAGCGGTGTCGGTTTCTCCTTTTTCCAGCAACTCTTTTGCTTCGCTGATCAGTTGGGCGCAATGTTCCGTCTGGCGGCGAACCAGCCGCTGCACGATGCCGTTCATTGAGCGGTACTGTTCGTCCGCCGAGTAAGGGGCGGGGCCGGAAATAATCAGCGGAGTACGGGCTTCGTCAATCAGGATCGAATCGATTTCGTCGATAATCGCGTAATTATGACCGCGCTGCTGCACCATATCCTCGCGGCGCATCGCCATATTGTCGCGCAGATAATCGAACCCGAACTCACTGTTGGTTCCGTAGGTGATATCGCAATCATACTGCGCACGGCGTTCCGGCGGCGGCATCTGACCCTTCAGGCAGCCGACGGTCAGGCCGAGGTATTTGTACACATAACCCATCCAGGTTGAGTCGCGCTCGGCCAGAAAGTCGTTGGTCGTCACCACGTGAACGCCTCGGCCCGCCAGCGCGTTCAGATAAACCGGCATCGTCGCAACCAGCGTTTTACCTTCCCCGGTCATCATTTCCGCAATGCGACCCTGATGGAGCACAATTCCGCCGACCA